>CAYWIS010000019.1:27612-49652 GCA_964458385.1 uncultured Pirellulaceae bacterium | reverse complement strand
CCGATTCTAACGCTCCGCGCGAACGACACGGTTTCGCAAAACGCCCAAGTGCTGAACTTCTAACTCAACCGTGTCGCCAGGTTGGAGCCAGCGATCCAACTCCAAACCGCAGCCGCTGGGGACGGTGCCCGAACCGATAAACTCGCCGGGGTAAAGCGTCTCATCCTGAGAAATGTAGGCGATGATCTCTTCAAACGAGAACTGCATCGCTACGCTATTCCCTTCGGACCAAACCTCGCCGTTCACCCGAGCCGTGAACGTCAGCGCATAAGGATCGGGCAATTCGTCGGGGGTGACGAGAAAAGGCCCCAGCGCGTTGCCCGTGTCAAAGTCCTTGCTCTTGGCGGGCCCCAGCCGGCCTTGCATCTCGCGCACCTGCACATCGCGGGCGCTGAAATCATTGAAGATGGTGTAGCCGGCAATGTACTCCTCGGCCCGTTCGGCGGGAATATCGCGCCCGCGGCGGCCCAGGAACACGCCAAACTCCAGTTCGTAGTCGAGTTTTTCCGTGAAGGTGGACCACAAGACCTCTGCCTCATGCCCCACCACGCTGTGCGGATTTCCCTTGTAATAGATTGGCCGCTCGTACCATACCCGCGGCGGCGCCAACAGCGCTCTTCCCCGGCGGCGTTCAATCCAAGCGTCGAGCCGGGCGACCAGCGGCGAACGCCACTTAACCACCGTGCGCGTCGCCTGCACCAGATGTTGCTCAAAGGCCAGACAATCGCGGATCGACCGCGGCCGGGGAAGTGGCGCCAGCAAGCGCACGGCGGACAGCGGCGTCAGCGTTTGCGGCGGCTGCTCTGAAAGGGCGTATTCAACCACTTGCTCCGCCAGGTCCCGCGCGGCAGGGCCGGCGTCGAGCCACGCCAGCATATCGGCCAGGCAAGCTGAACTGGCGCCTTTCCATGCCGCCTCCGCCGCCGCGAGGTCGATCAGGTTTTCGCCGTCCGGCGTAACGGCTCCCAATCGCGGCGAGTGTGGATGTTCCGAAAGCACAAAGGTGGCGAGTCTCATCGTGAACCGGCAACTCTAAGGCGCGCAATGGCGGCGGGGCGCAGAAACGTCAAACGAACACCAACACAAATGGGAACACGCGAACGACCGGCGCGGCGTCATCGTTCAGGACGGATTGCGGCTGTTGAGCAATCTCGTACGCTGCGGCGCTTAAGTTGGTCATGGCGCCGTCGCAACGTAGGCACGCAAGTCGCCCCGCCGCACGCCCGCCGGTGGCCCGGAACAACGCTTCAGCCCGCCGTGCATGGCGGGCGACGCCTTCGGCCCGTCCTTCGCGCGCTTTGACTCCGGCGGCTGCAAGCTTGATCAGGCCTTTCACAAAATCAGCTTCCACTCCGCGCCGCCCCAAGGCGTTCCACAAGGCCTCCCAGGCTTCGTGCGCTTCCCAATAATACCCATGATTGAACAAGTCGACGCCCACCCGGTAAACGCGACTGGTGCGCCAGTCGGCCAATTCGGTCGGCGACACCGAAGGTGGCGGCCGGCCAAAACTGTGCCCCTGAGGATCACGCACCGGGTGCGGAAACCGCCCCGGTGTATAAGCGTAGGGCGGGAGCGGCTCCGAAGTGCAGCGCGGCGGTGAGAAGGAAGGTTGCACAAAGGCCATTCTACGCGGCGACCGGGTAACGGTCAGGAGCCGAAAGGAATGACGCAAGCGGCGCGGAATCGCGCGGCGAATCCCGCCTAAAACTCCAACTTCCGGAAGGCGCGGAAGCCAATGCGCAATGGCAGGATCGTCGCCGCGGCGCCCAGTAACACCGTCAAGGCGGCGCCAATGGCCACCGAACCAGGTTGGCCCAAGCGGAACCAGGCGAGCCATCCGTCAGAGGCCGGCGTAGCGGACACGTCCTTTTCTATCCAGAAGTAGCACGGAACAGCGGTAGCCAGCACCGTGGCCACGATAAATCCCGTGCTGATCACGAGACACAGCGTTCCTCCAAACCCGGCGGCGATCTTCGACGGCGACGGTTCGCGCAGGTTCGGCAGCCGCGCCCCCACGCCGACCGCCAGCGCCGACACCCCCGCGCAGAGCACAATGCACGTCAACTGGTGCAACCACGCCACGACCGGCGCCCGAGCGGTGGTTTGCAGCATCACATCGCTTAGCAGAATGAGTCCCGAACAAGGAATCAACGTTCCCAGAAACGAGAACCAGAACTTGCTCCAGAGCACCACGTCGCGGACGATGGGCAGCGTCCCCAGGATCCAGAACCGCCGCCCTTCCAAACTGATCGCCGGCAGGATGAACCGCGTGGTATAGGTCGAGAGAATCAACCCCACCACACCCAGGTTCAGGAATCCGATAACCGTCATCCACCCAGAAAGCGCGTCGTGATAATTAAAGCGGCGAATGTTGACAAAGTAGAACAACAACAGCCCGAAGAAGATCAAGAACTGGGACCATTGCAGCGGGTCGCGGCGAAACAGCCGCAAGTCGTTGACAATGAATTGCCGCATCATTCGCGGCAGCGGCAAGAACAATACGCCTACAGCCCCATCGAGCCAAGCGGCGCGGGGGCGCTTGTGTCCGCTGCTCGCGCTGCGCAGGCTACTGTAACTTTGGCGGAACAACCGAGCCGCAACCCAGGCGGCCACCAATTGCATCATCAGGCCGTTCGCCAATAGCACGGCCAGGAACAACAGGCTCTCAATCCACGCCGGCCGACCGTCGATCCCGGCGGTTGGATGAGCCGCTTCTAATAGGCCGCTGCTGAGCCACCAACTCGGCGCAAGCCGCTGCTCGGAGAACTGTAACCGAGCCAGCACATCCTGGAACCATTCGGGCGTCATGGCTTGATGCGCCGAGGCGATCAGCGTGCGCCACGCCCCATAGGCCCCCGCCGCCAACACCGCTACGCCGACCGCGGCTAATGCGTGAACGCGCAGCTTGGGCAGAAAGTACACCACCAGCACACACGCCGCCGCGCCGAGCGACGTAGGAATCAAAACAAATCCCGCCATGAACGGGAACAAAAGCAGGTAATAGTACCATGGCGAATGGTTCACAACGCCGTAGGCCACAAGCAGCGGGCTCCCCAGAAGGGCAAACCCCCAGCAGCTAAAAAAGATCGCCTCGTGCAGCTTATAGAGGACGATCCGCTCGGCGCTCACAGCCGCCGTAAGCAGAAACGCCACTTCCTCGCTGCGATACAACGCCCCATAGAGGATGATGGCTGAAGAGATCAGCAACATCACCGTTAGCGCAAGGAAGAACACGTTGTAGATGGCCTGTACGGTCATGGCCCGCGTGGCCGTATGTGGCAAGGCCGTTTGCAGAAAGACAAACGCCTGCGAGAAGAGCATGAACAGCCCGATCCAAAACACCACCGTCAGCGCCACGAGGGTTGTCAGCCATAGGCGGCGCGTGGTAAGCATCTCGCGCAGCAAACTCGCCAGCAGCCGGCGCCGCAGCCGCCGAAAAACCCCAGCCTCCTCTGTAGGCGAAAGGGCCCGTGCGGGCGACGCCGCACATCTTTCCCGCTCCAAAGTTCCTGCCATACGGGCGATTCTACGCGACATTCGACGCTTTCGCGAGCGGCGCTTGTACCGCCATCATTCCCTATAACGTAGCGCCGCGCAAGGTGGAGCACATACCAAGAGAAGCAACAAGCGACCATATTTGACGGTGCTGTTTACGAGGTTCGATAACATCATCGGCCTAACATTCCAACTTCATTCCAACGCTCGCCGGGGAACGCTCCAACACAAGGCACCTGCCCTCAGAACGGGCCGTTGGCCCTAGCGCCGGCGATTGGCAAACTGTCCCCAGGATCGGTGACTGCGTATGATTGCAATAGGGACAGAATTTCTCTTCTCGCAATCGCTGGTCGAACATGGCTCGTGCTGTACCTGCCGAGAACCAGGAGCTTGGGCGCCGAGAAACCGACGCCGTGGAGCATCCGTTCACAACCGTCAGCGGCCGGCCCATTGAGCCGCTTTATACGTCCGCGCATTTGAAGGACTTTGACGAAGAACGAGACCTTGGCCGTCCCGGCGAATCCCCCTTCACACGCGGCATCCACGCCACGATGTATCGCGGCCGGCTGTGGACCATGCGGCAGTTCGCAGGCTTTGGCACGCCTCGCGAAACAAACCAACGTTTCCACTTTCTGGTCGCCAAAGGGCAAACGGGCCTAAGCACCGCGTTTGACTTGCCCACACTGATGGGCTTGGACAGCGATGATCCGCGTTCCGTCGGCGAAGTCGGCCGCTTGGGCGTGGCGGTTGACACGCTCGACGATGTGCGGCGACTGTACGACGGGCTGGACATTGGCGCCCTATCGGTGTCGATGACCATCAACGCCCCTGCAATTGTCATCATGGCCTTCTACCTGGCCAACGCCCAAGACCGCGGCTTTGACTGGCGAGACCTGCGCGGCACGCTCCAGAACGATATTCTCAAAGAATTTCACGCGCAAAACGAGTTTGTCTTTCCGCCCGAGCCCCACGTGCGGCTCGTGATCGATGTGATCGAGTTCTGCACGCAGTACGTGCCCCAGTGGTACCCGGTATCGATCAGCGGCTACCACATTCGCGAAGCAGGCTCCACCGCAGCGCAAGAGTTGGCGTTTACGCTGGCCGATGGCGTGCATTATGTCGAACAGTGCCTAGAGCGGGGGCTACAGATCGACGCATTCGCTCCGCGGCTGAGCTTCTTTTTCAACGCACACAATGACTTGTTTGAAGAGGTAGCCAAATATCGCGCGGCTCGTTCGCTTTGGGCCGACCTCATGCGCAACCGCTACGGGGCGAGGAATGAGGCCTCGTGGAAATTGCGATTTCACGCGCAGACTGCTGGTTGTTCACTCCAAGACAAGGTTCCCGAATTGAATCTGGTGCGGGTGGCGTACCAGGCTCTGGCGGCGGTGCTTGGCGGTTGTCAATCGCTCCACACCAACAGCATGGATGAGACCCTGGCCCTGCCAAGCGAGCACGCGGTAACTCTGGCCCTACTCACCCAGAAGGTGCTAGCGCACGAGACGGGGGTAATTAACACGGTCGATCCACTGGGCGGTAGTTACTTTGTTGAAACGCTCACGCGGCGCCTGCGCGAAGACGCCGAGCGATACTTCCAGCGAATCGATGAGCTAGGCGGGATGTTGGCCGCGATCAACGCCGGCTTTTTCCGACGCGAAATTGCCGACGCCGCCTTCGCTTACCAGCGCGAGGTCGACGCCGGTCGAAAGCTGATTGTGGGCGTGAATGCCTTCGTGCAAGAACAAGAACGGCCGATCGACGTATTAAGTATTCCTCCCTCGGTCGAAGAGGAGCAGATTGCCGCGCTGCGGCGCATCAAAAAACAACGCAGCCAAGACGACGTGCGCCGGACGCTCGACGCAGTGCGGCGGGCGGCGGCCGACAACGAAAACCTGCTGCCCCCGCTGATCGACGCGGCCCGCGCACGGGTAACCGTCGGCGAAGCGATGAACGCTCTTGCCGATGTGTTCGGCCGGTATGAGGAGGCGGTCACCTAGGGGAAATCGTACAGCGAAGCGCAATGACATAACCGTTCCTTACAAGAGCATGTTCCATGCCGCGTCCACCGCGAATTGTATTGGCGAAGATCGGACTAGATGGGCACGACCGGGGTATCAAGGTCGTCGCGCGGGGGCTGCGTGACGCGGGCTTTCATGTGATTTATTCCGGGTTGTGGCAGCCTCTCGAGGCCGTAGTGCGCACCGTCGCCGACGAAGACGCCGATTTCCTTGGTGTGAGCTTGCTCAGCGGCGCCCACATGACGCTCACGCCTCGCCTGCTCGACGCCTTGCGCAAAGCGGGCCTAGAGCACGTGGGGGTGATCCTGGGCGGCATTATCCCGGAAAGCGACATCCCTCAGCTTTTGGCGATGGGCGTCAAACGTGTTTTTGGTCCCGGCGCTTCGATCCCCGAAATCGCCGAGTACCTTCGAAGCGCCGCTTCCGGCGAACGAGCAGGAACCGCAACCTGAACGGAAGCCGCACTTGGCCTTCGCAACGGTCGCTTCGATGCGGCTGACGGGATGGTAGGCTCCTTCGAGCCGGGAACTTGCTGAACCGAGGCTGTGGTATGCACTCGCTAGACTCTCTTTTCGAGCGGTTTCGCCGCCGTGAACGCTTGGCCTTGGCGCGGTTGTTAACGTGGGCGGCCGACGTCGAAATGGCTCGTCAGGTTCGCGCCGCGTTTGCGCATGAACCGTTGCCGAACGTTCCCGTCATCGCATTTACCGGCAGCGGCGGCGTGGGGAAGAGTACGCTGATTGGCCGGCTGATCGAGCACGTGCGCAGCCAAGGAAAGACGGTGGCGGTTTTGGCCTGCGATCCGCAAAGCCCACTTAGCGGTGGCGCCCTGCTTGGCGACCGCGTGCGTATGAACCTGCGCGCTGACGATGACGGTGTATTTGTGCGCAGCGTGGCCGCTAGCGGCGGACGGGAAGCCGTGGCCGACAATCTTGACCTCATGATCGAAATCCTAGCGCGGTTCGGCTTTGACGTCGTATTGGTCGAAACGGGGGGCGCTGGCCAAGGCGATACCGCGGTGCGTCAATTCGCCGACGTCGTCGTGCTGCTGGTCCAGCCCGAGGCGGGTGACGAGTTGCAGTGGGAGAAAGCGGGAATTCTGGAAATCGCCGATATCGTGGCCGTTAACAAGGCGGACCTCCCCGCCGCCGAACGTGTCGAGGCGCAACTACGAGCCATGCTTCACCTTCCGGGATGCCCTCCCAAACCCGTGCTCCGAATCTCCGGCAGCAAGGGCGAAGGACTCGCAGAGCTGTGGTCTGCTATCGAGACGGTATTTCTTAAGAAGAACCCGCCTCAAAACTAGCACGTTTTCTTTCTCTTGTCCGCCGTGAGACGCCGCACGCGCCGCCGCGTTAGCGAGCGGACAGTCAAGAGGAAAACGCCAAGGAACCGCCCGCCTTTCAAAATCTACACCAGCAGCGTGGCAGGCGCTTGCAGGCGGGCAATCACCGCGTTGGCGAACCGAGCGCCCACGTCGCCGTCGATCACCCGGTGATCGAACGAAAACGAAAGATAGAGCAGGTCAGCAGGGCGCAGATTGCCGTGCTCGTCATAGACCGGCCGGCGCACGATCTTGCCCACGCCCATGATCGCCACTTGCGGCGGAGGGATGATCGGCGTGGAGATCAGCCCGCCGATATTCCCGATCGACGTAATGGTGAAGGTGGCTCCGCGAACGTCGGCCAGCCGCACTTTGCCCGAACGGGCCTCGGCGCTAAGACGCTCCACTTCGCGAGCGATTTCCAGCACGCTCATTCGATCGGCATCGTGAATGACGGGCACGATCAGTCCTTGAGGCGTCGCCGTTGCGAAGCCGATGTGGTATCGGTCGTGTAGGGTGATCTCTTCGGCTGCCTCGTCAAGCGAAGCGTTAATCAGCGGGATTTCCTGAAGCGCTTCGACAGCGGCGCGCACCATAAACGACAAGTAGGTGAGCTTCACCGATGCTCGTTCACACTTGGGTTTGAGCATCTCACGCAGTTGCACCAGAGCCGTAACGTCGCACTCGTCCACAAGGCTGTAATGGGGAATGGTTTGCTTTGCGCGGGACATGGTTTCGGCGATCGTACGCCGCAAACCGCGCAAAGGAATCCGCGAACCCGGTGGAGCTAGAGGAAGAGGAAAAGTGGCGGACGAACGTCTGGGAGTCGGTGGCGGCGCTGTGCGCTCCTCTACAGCCGTGGAGGCGAAGCCCTCCAGGTCACTCAGTAGCACACGGCCCCCTGGCCCCGTTCCCGGCACGGAAGCGAGATCCACTCCCAACTCTCTGGCGCGGCGGCGAACCACGGGAGCAGCCTGCACTCGCTCGCCATGCATGTCGATGGGTTCCTGTTCTGGAACCTCCGTCTCAGCAACTTCCGTTTCGGCTTTCGGCTCTTGGTCGAGCGTTTGAGGTTCTCCGCTTTCATACGTCAACACGGGTTGCCCCACCGCGATTGCTCGGCCCGGCTCGGCAAGCAGCTCTTGAATCACACCCGCGAATGGCGAAGGAATGGGCATGACCGCTTTGTCGGTCATCACCTCCATCAGCGGCTGCCCACGGGCGACCTGCTGCCCTGGCGCTACGAGCCATTCGACCAACTCGGCTTCGTAGATTCCCTCACCCAGCGGGGGAACATGAAATTCTGTCGACATTACGCCTCCTCGGTAGCCACGGCCAGCATCGCTTCTTTCACCTGCACGAGCTGCGGGACAGAGTTGTTCTCATAGACGGGATTCAAGCCGATGCCCGGCAAGTGCTTGCCCGCCAGCACCCGCGGCCGAGCCAGGAGGTCGTAAAAATGCTCGTCGATCACGCGCCGCAGCAAGTGCTCGCCAAAGTTCGTCACCTCGGTGTCCTCGTTGACCATGAGGAATCGCCCGGTCTTTTGCACACTTTGGCTGATGGCTTTCCAGTCATAAGGAAAGACGCTGCGAAGGTCCAACACGTCAAATTGCAAACCATGCTCAGCAGCCAGTTGATCGGCCGCCTGCATACACACTGGCAAAAGCCGGCCGAAGCTGACCACGGTAGCGGCGTTCCCTTCGCGCACGCGCTCGGCTACGCCCAAAGGCACGAAGTACTCTTGCACCTCGGGCCAGCGTGGCTCCCAGCCGGTACGGTCGTCCACAGGAGCGTCAATCATGGCTTTAAGCGTCGCCTCGTCTTCCGGCTCGCCGGGAATCTTTTTTTCGCCCCGCACGCGAAGCAGCGCCTTGGGCAGCAACACCAGAACCGGGTTCGGATCGACGATGGCCGAGAGCATCAGCCCATAGGCGTCTAAGGGATTGCTGGGCGTCACAATCTTCCAGCCCGGCAGGCGACTGGCCCAACTATCAAACGAGTGGGAGTGATACAAACTCCCATGAATGCCCGATCCGTTGGGCGTCATCACCACGATCGGCATTTCGAACTCGCCGCCGCTGGCCCACCGCTGGTTACCCGCCACTTTCAAGAGGTCGATGGCGTTGAAGATGTAATCGCAGAACTGAATCTCGGCCACCGGCCGGCCGCCCGCATACGCGATTCCCATAGCCGTTCCGATGATCCCGCGTTCATCCAGCGGCGAGTTCCAGGCCGTTTTCAAGCCCTGCGTCACCGTGAACACGCCGCCCAATGGAGGTCCTACGTCCTCGCCAAAGATATCGGTCACGCCTAGATGCGTTTCGCCGTAGTGCAAAGCCAAACGCACAGCTTGAGCTAGTGTGGCCATAATGCGACAGGATTGGGTTGACGCAGGGAATTGCTAATCTTCACATTCTGTGGAAAGTCATTTCCTAAACCAAAGGCGCAGGCTTCCGTCCCGATCGGCCCCAAAGAACGCTTGCCGATTCGGGCGATGCGCGCGCAGACCATTAATAGCAGGTTACTTCTGCGGCCTCTACACTTTACCTAGGAAGCCCGGTGTAGTCGTGCGGGTACACGACGTCGACCGGGCTGGGAGCGTACGTGTGCTTGAGTGTATCCTCAGGCTGCGGACGCGGCTCTTGCAGCACTTGCTGCAGCGCCGTTTCGACTTCCTGCTGCGCGGCCTCATGGATGGCCTTGATCTCATCGCGGGTGAGAACGCCGGCCCGCAAAAGTTTGGCCTCAAAAATCGGGATACAATCGCGCTCTCCCTCGACCCGAATGGCGCCGCTGGACGACGAGTGGCCGTACAGCCGCGATACCCGCGCTTCCAGCAGATAGGGGCGACGCTGGGTACGGCACCAGCCGATGGCCCGTTCGATTGCCCGCCAACTGACGATCGGGTCGTTTCCGTCAATAACTTCGGCTGGGATTCCGAAGGCGGCGCTGCGGTCGGCGATGCGTTCTTCGCCGTGCTGCGTGCTGGCCGCCGTCGAAATACCCCAGCCATTGTTGGTCACAACCATCAACACCGGCAGTTCATTCCCTGGACGCGAACTCCAGATCATGCACGAAGCAAAGTCGCCTTCGGCCGTGCCGGCGTCGCCGCCGATGACAATGGTGATCCCCTCGCCGCCATAGCGTTTTTGCACAATCGCCGTTCCGGGGGCGATCGCAAACTGGTTCCCCACAATGGACGAGACCGGCACAACGTTCCATTCTCGCCGGGCAAAATGTCCTACAAAATTCCGCCCCGTGGAAAATGGATCCGTGGCGGTGCAGGCCATTTGGCGAATGGCGTCGATGGGCTCCATTCCCATGGCCATCATCACGGCGCTACTGCGGTAATGCAGGTGCAGATAATCGTAGGCGGGACCGCAGCCTTTCTTCACTTGCAGCCCCAGGCAGACGTTGAACGCCTCTTCGCCCGGACCGCCGATCCAGAAGAAGCCCTCGCCTGACTTGCTCATCTTGATCATCCGCTCTTCCAAGACGCGCGAGCGGACCATCAGCCGATGGATCTCACGGCAACGATCGGCAGGAAGCCATTCATCGCCGTTGGAGATGGCGTCAGGAGGCGGCGGAAGCCGCGCCGGAATCGGAGAATGCGTGTGACGCACCATAGCAAGTTATTCCTGAAAATGAGCAACCACTCGCGTCTCGCGTTCGCTGTCGCCCGCCCATCGTGGCAGACAAGCGGGATCCAACCGACGCGGAGCGCACGCCTGAGCAGGCCAGGTGTCGTCTTTGTCGGGCAGCGTTGCTCGTTGCGATTCGTAGTACGCCTGAACGCCTTCGGTCAGAATGCGCTCGGCGCCCTCGAAGAACCGTTCGGAATCGAGCCACGGCTCTTGGAATGTGTCGAACAGTTCTTCGATCGTCGCTTGCGAGTGATGTGCTTCTTGTGCTTCGTGATAGGCCAGGTAGCCCAGGTTCACCGGTTTTTCCAGCGTAGCGTTGAGCTTTTTCATCCCGGCGCTCCAAGGCGTCCAAAGCGCGTTGGCGGCCCAGTTCTCAATGGCGAACGACGCCCCCAACGCCACGTTCTGATCGGTGCTGGCGTAAGTGTTGAAGGTTTCTTCGACAAACTTCTTTGTGCCTGGCAGAGCAAGCCAAATCTTGCCCAAGTCGTCAAACTCCAATCCTAGGCTGCGGGCCGTGTTCTGCATCCAGGTGACGTGGACCGTCGCTAAGCTCCACTGCCCGGTCAGTTCTCCTTCAAAGCCGTCTTTATAGGGAATCCCTTTTTCGTTCAGCAGCGCTTTGAGGCGTTCGTAGTACGCCTCGGGCGTGCGCGCATTGGCCACCAACTTGGCTTGAGCCACATCGAACTGGAGGCCAAAAACCGAAAACTGCTGAATCTCGTGCCGCGCTTGAGCGAATCGCTCTAAATACAAATTGCTGGCGATGATCGGGTGACACATTACGCGGGCCGCAGCATCAACCACCAGTTGCTGGAACTCTGCGGCCCGTTCGTGGTCGAACTCTCCCCGCTCCACTAAGCCGCGCACCTTGGTCATTACCTGATCGGCCTGACGGGCGAAGAGTTTCAAAAACTCGGGGGCTTCGCCTACGAACACGCCCACGCGGGAAAACAGATCCAGCGCGGGAGTGTGAAGCGACGCGTTGCGTGTAGAGAGCATCGGCACCTCCCGGTGTACGAGTAGGCGTTTCTGGGCCCCCACTGAAGAGCGCTGGGAACAAGATCCGTTCCCGCCGCTCTCCTTCCCCGTAACGTATATCCGATGCGCGACACGTTCGCGGCCACGCCCCGGCAAGACAAGATTTGCGCCGGCCGGGGACTATGGGAACTACAAGGAATTATATGCGCTCCCTATCCACGGGCAATGTTCGGAAGTTTGCCCGGCGGCAACGCTTACGCGCATCATGTACCCGCAGTTGCCGGTATTGAAATTCGCATTACGGCCGCGCGCTCCGGTATGGCTTGGCGCCACCCGTTGGCGCCCAGTTCTGTTCGATGCGGGTTTTCCGATGAATCCCCCAAGACAAGGGAAAAGCGGTAACCGGTAACCGGCAGAGCGGCGCGATCGGGGACAGGTGTTCGATCGTTCGGCATGAGATACCGAACACTTGGAGATTTTTTTCTCGCGGAATTTACGGTGTTTTGAGATGATTTCGGTGTGTTCGGTATTTTGTTGCCGAACGAATTGCGTAAGGTGTGCGGGGTGGCCGTCAACCACCGGCCGTCCTTCTTGTAGCGCATCCCCCCACGCCACCCGTAGTGCAAGGTAAGCGGCAAGTCGCTTGTCCCCCAAAAAGGAAGCCTGTCGCCATAGCCCCCCGCCTGAAGTAGAAACGCAGAAACGCGTCGGCGGCTTACGTTAACTCACCGCGAAGGCGATCTCTTAACGCGGTATAGCGAGTGGCGGCTCCAGAGCGTTGGAGGGCCAGGCTGAGGGCCTTTTGGGTTCCAACCAGCACCACCAGACGTTTACCGCGGGTAACGGCGGTGTAGAGGAGATTGCGTTGGAGCATCAGGAAGTGCTGAGTGTGAAGGGGGATCACCACGCAGGGATACTCGCTCCCTTGGCTCTTGTGGACCGAGAGCACATAAGCGAGCGCTAGCTCGTCCAGGTCGCCAAAATCGTAGACTACCTCGCGGCCTTCGAAATCGACCGTCAGTTCCTGCTCAATGCGGTTGATGGCGGTCACGACTCCCAGGTCGCCGTTGTATACGTCGCGGTCGTAGTTGTTCTCGGTCTGGATCACCCGGTCGCCTACACGGAAGGTCCAGCCGTACCGCTCCACCTGGGCTTCGCCTGTCGCCGGGTTCAGGGCGTCTTGCAAGACCTGGTTCAAGTTGCGGCTTCCTAACAGCGAGCGGTTCATGGGCGAAAGCACCTGGACGTCGCGTTTGGGATCCAGGCCGAAGCGCGCCGGGATCCGATCGCGCACGAGCCGCACCAGCGTATCTTGAATCTTCTCGGGCTCCTCGGCCTCGATGAAGTAGAAATCGCTGTCCTCGCGGTGATCCAGTTCGGGCATCTGCCCTTGGTTGATTGCATAGGAAACTTGGATGATGCGGCTCTCCTGAGCCTGTCGAAAGATGTCGGTTAGCCGCACCACCGGAACCACGTCAGAATCAATCAGGTCAGCCAGCACCGAACCAGGACCGACCGAAGGAAGCTGATCCACGTCGCCCACCAGCACGAGGCAGGCATGCGGCGGCACGGCCCGGAGGAACTGGTTGCCCAGCGTTACGTCGACCATCGAGGCTTCGTCTAGCACGAACAAGTCGCCCTGCAGCGGGTTCTGGGCGTTGCGTTTGAAGTCGCCCTTGCCCGGTTCGAACTCCAAGAGCCGATGCACGGTGAGCGCGGTCTGGCCGGTCGTCTCACTCAGACGCTTGGCAGCCCGGCCCGTAGGGGCCGACAACACACACCGGGCCTTCTTGGCGGCGAAGATTTCCAAGATGCCCCGCACAAGTGTCGTCTTGCCCACACCGGGGCCGCCCGTGATGACCAGCAGCTTGCTCTGACACGCCTGGCGAATCGCTTCCTTCTGCCCGCGAGACAGCGTGATGTTCTGACGCTGTTCGACCCAGGCGATCGCTCGCTCAACATCGATCTGCGGCAAAGGATGTTGGCCGCCCGCGGCGAACTCGCGCACGCGCTGGGCAAGCCCTGCTTCGGCCCGATGAAGCGGCGCCAGGTATAGCCAGTGGTCGCCGCGCACACGCTCTCGGACCAGGGCGCCTTCTTGCACGCAGTAATCCACCGCTTCGCGGATGATCGATTCTTCGATCTCCACCAACTTGGCCGTATGCTCCACCACGCCGCTTTCGGGAAATCCGCAGTGACCTTGCGAGGCAAGCTCGTTCAAGGCGTAACGCACGGCGGCCCTTGCCCGCAAAGGCGAGTTGCGGTCGATCCCCAGGCGCTGAGCGGCTTGATCGGCTGTCTTGAACCCGATGCCGCGAATATCGTCGGCCAGCGTAAACGGATTGGCCTTGATTATCTCCAGGGCATTGTGCCCATAGGTGCGGTAAATGCGTAGGGCTCGCCCTTGCGACCCCATGCCGCACTCGTGCAAAAAGAGCATGATCCGCCGGACTTCTTTTTGCTCCTCCCAACTTTGGCGAATCTTCTTGAGCCGCCCCGGCCCAATGCCGCGAATGTGCAAGAGAAAGTCGGGCGACTTGTCGAATACTTCCAGCGTGCGGTCGCCGTAGAGCTTGACGATTTTGGCCGCTAATTGCGGGCCGATACTACGGATCGCCCCCGACGCCAAATACCGCTCAATGCCCGCAGCCGAAGTCGGGTGCGAGGTGCGGATCTCATCGGCCTTGAACTGCGGTCCGTGGTTGGCGTCGACCGTCCAGCGCCCGCGGGCCTCCACGTGTTCGCCCGCCGTCACGGCCGTAATCTGACCGACCACGGTGGCCGGCTCGGGACGGCCCTTCACCTGCACCCGCAGCACGGCAAAGCCGTTCTCCGGGTTGTGGTAGGTCACACGTTCGATCTGGCCAGTTAGGGTTTCGGACATAACGGCGTAGGTAAGAAAGCTCGCTTTATTGTCCTTGGTCAACGGATTCTTCGCCAAGGGGCAGTTCTCTGGTGGGGAGCCTCGTCTCGCCGCAAGGCGGCAAAGTGGGATAGAATTCTAGTCGCCAAGGCTCCAAGCGAGGTGCGCGCCCGAAACAAGAACCGGTAACGCATGCGGTCAGCGCCGCACAAAGTCCGTTGATAAGGGCTTCCTCCCTGAAGCCTGGCCCCCAGAGAGTTCCCCCGCCCCCTACTTTCCTCACGGACGGCCGATCGGCATGTGGAGTTGTGATCAAATTCTTGAGGGCCTCAACGAAGCACAACAGCAGGCGGTGCGTCATGGCGACAGCCCCTTGCTGATTGTGGCCGGCGCGGGGACCGGCAAGACGAAGACCCTGGTCCATCGGGTCGCTCATCTGATTGCCCGCGGAACGCCGCCGCAGCGGATCTTGCTGCTCACGTTCACCCGCCGGGCGGCCGACCAGATGTTGCGCCGCGTTGATACGTTGCTTCGCCAGACCCAGGCGGGCGCCGGTCGTATCGCGTCGGGCCAGCCGGTATGGGGCGGCACCTTTCATGCGACAGCGGCCCGACTGTTGCGGTTACATGGTCCGCTGATTGGTCTGGAGCCCAGTTTTACCATTCACGACCGCGGCGACTCGGAAGACCTGCTCGACGTAGTGCGCACCGAGTTGAAATTGGACAAGAGCGACAAACGCTTCCCTAAGAAGCAGACCTGTCTGGCGATTTACAGCCATGTGGTCAACGCTCGCCTGCCGCTGGAGGAAGTGCTTGCTAACAATTACCCCTGGTGCGTTGACTACGCCGAACCGCTCAAGCAACTTTTTCAGGCCTATGTGGACCTCAAAGAGCGGTCGACCGTGCTCGATTACGATGATCTGCTTTTGTTCTGGCGAGGAATGTTAGCCGACGAGCAGGCGGGACGGCGCGTGCGTGAACGCTTTGACTGCGTACTGGTGGACGAGTACCAGGACACGAACCGCCTTCAAGCTGAGATTCTCAAGCTTCTGAGGCCCGATGGCGTTGGCCTTTCGGCGGTGGGCGACGACGCCCAGGCGATCTACTCCTTCCGCGCCGCTACGGTGCGCAACATCTTGGATTTTCCCCAAGACTTTCCCGGCGCACAGATTGTCAAGTTAGAGCAAAACTACCGCAGCACGAACCTAATCTTGGAAGCCACCAACGCGGTGATCGCCGCCGCCCGCGAGCGTCACGCCAAGACGCTCTGGTCGACCCGCACGGGCGGCCAGAAGCCCCTGCTGGTCACTTGCGACGATGAAGGGGAGCAGGCCGACTTCCTGGTGCGGCGGATCTTGGAGCATCGCGAAGCAGGGATCGACCTGCGAAAGCAGGCGGTGCTGTTTCGCGCCTCGCATCATTCGATCCTGCTCGAAGGAGAATTGCTGCGGCATAACATTCCCTTCGTCAAATACGGCGGACTCAAGTTCATGGAGGCCGCGCACGTTAAGGATTTGCTCGCCTTTTTGCGACTGGCCGAGAACCCGCGCGATGTGGTGGCCGGCCAGCGCGTGTTGACGCTCCTGCCAGGCATTGGGCCGCGCACCTCAAGCAAGCTGTTGCAAACCTTGCTTCAGGCGAAGGGAGATTTCGCCGCGTGGAAGAAAACCAAAGTGCCCTCGGCGGCTCAGGAGGAGTGGCCCAAGCTGGTTGACTTCCTTTTGCGTTTGGCGGTGCTTCCCCCAACGCAGACAGCGGCGCAAGTCAACTTGACACGGTTTTTCTACGCGCCCTGGTGCGAAACGCGGTACGACAATCCTGGCCCGCGGTTGCGCGACCTGGAGCAACTAGAGCAATTGGCGGCGCGGTTTCCGGATCGCCGCACCATGCTGGCCGAGATCACACTGGATCCCCCTGCTTCCACGCAGGACCTTCCCGGCCCTCCGCTCTTGGATGAAGATTACCTGGTGCTCAGCACCATTCACTCGGCCAAAGGGCTTGAGTGGGATGTGGTCTACGTAATGCACGCTTCCGATGGGTGCATCCCCTCGGACTTGGCGACCAAGAATCCCGAGGAAATTGATGAGGAGCGGCGGTTATTTTACGTAGCGCTTACGCGCGCCAAAGACTGGCTCTACGTGACGCATCCGCTGCGTTATTACTTTGCCGCTCGCGGGCCGGCTTCGGACCTGTATGGCTACGCACAACTTACAAGGTTCATCACGCCCGAGGTTGCAATGCACCTGGAGCGACGAGCCGCCGCCACGATAGGCGAGGAGCCCGACTGGGAAACCGACCAGGCCGCCGCCAAGAGCGCCGACATCCGCGAACAAACCCGGTCAATCTGGAAGTAGTTCGCGTAATTGGCGTGCGTAACGCGGCTGGCGGTGGAAGACGAAAGCCAGGCGGGGCCGCATGTGCGTCTGCGATAGGTATTGTCCACAGCCAGGCGTTTCCTACTCCGCCAGCCAATAATTGTACACGCCGACATGCGTCCTCGCGTGGACAAGCAAGAACGGCGCCAAGCGACGGTGCATCACCCTAGGCCCGAGGAGGTTATGCCGGTAACGCCAGCCGGTTGGGGCGGGACCAGCGGATGCGGGCTAACAGCGTGTCGCCGCGCCATTGATTGGCGGGGAGCGTTTCTCCCACGGTAACCCACGATTCGTCGGGCGTAGCGGCGACCGTGTGAAAGTTGCCCATACGCGCAACTTCTTGCGGCCGATTGATTCCATCGCCAATCATCGGCAGCACCACGCGTTCGGTGTCTCGCTTGAGTCGTAACGTGGCGCGGTCCACCTCGGCCAGGTACAGCGGCGCTCGCCAACGGAAGACGGCTCGATTCTCTTCGGCTCGACGCGTATAGACCAGGAACAAGGCGTCGGAATGCGGTAGCCAATGCTGCTGCGTGGTCGACATGGTCAACGGCTCGCCGTCGTCCCAGCACCAGGGCCGCGGCGTTTCCCATTGCCGGCCATCGTCCGATGAACTTACGTAGCCGCGGTTATCTTCGGCCCGAAGCGTCAAATAGAACCGGCCGTCCAACTCCGTAAGTGATGGCTCTAGAAAGCCGCGCCCGGCAGTATTGGTCATCTCGTTACCGACCGTGCGCACCACAAGCCGCTGGCCGTCGAAGGCGCAGCGCGCCACCGCGGCCGAGCGATAGGCGCGTCCCTGGGGGCCAAACGAGAAGGCCATCAGCACATCGCCGTCGGAAAGCGTAACGCGCTGGGCGCAGTTGTTGGTGTAGATGGCGGTAGCGCGAGGATCGTCCCACTCCAACCGCTGTGGCTCGCCCCACGATCCATCCTGCCGCCGCACGATATACACCGGCCAGCGTTTGCGTTGCGGCTGAGCCAACACGCCATTTTTGTAATAGACGTTGTGCCCCACCGCCAGCGTTACACCGGTAGGCGGGTGATATTCGGGCACAACGTCGCACACTCCCATTTCCCAATCATCACCCAGCGATTGACGCCCTAAACCGGGAATGGGTTGCGGCTCGATCCAAGTTTTACCCAAGTCGGTCGAATGCGTCTCATGAACGGGGCCAAATACGTCGGAGCCGGTGATCGACTGAAGTGTCATCAAGGCCCGCGGTCCGTTCTTTGTGGGGACCATGCAAGGCCGCGGGTGAAACCAAGTGGTTCCACCTTGTCGGCCAGGAAAGATCACCGATCGCTCAATGCCGGCGATCAGATTGTCATCGGACTTTGCAAGACGCGCCGGAAAAATACACGTCGCGCCGCCTGCCAAACAGCCGAACCTGGCCAGTGCGGCGCGACGAGTGAGTGAAGGGGTAGACGAACGATCATCGGGGTGCGTCATGGCGCGGGCTCCTCGCGTTCTTGGAAGACGCCGCTTCGTTTGAAGGATGTGCAACGAGCGCATCCGCAGGGACGATAACCCGCCCAACGCCCCCATGCAAGCTGCGGCCGGTCGTTTCTCGCAAAGAAAGTGAGTAGATTGTCTCTTATGAACAAGGCGTTTGTACGAGAACCGGAATTCGATGGCCGAGCTTATTGTCCGCGGTGTGGTTCGCAAGGGACGGCCGTCGGCGAGGCGGTGCTGAATCACCACGTGCAGCCTCCAGCGCGAACCAAGCTAGGCGACGCCGCCTGGTTTTGCCCCTTCGCCCGGTGGGGCGTGGCGTACTTCGACTTGCTGGAGCGCGTCGTGGAAGAGAACGAGCTTCAGCAGAGCGTCTACCCCAAAGACCCCACCGCCCCGCTTTGTGCGTGCTTCGGTTTCACTCGGGATGATCTGGAAGCGGATATTGAGGAGCGTTCTCCCCGCCGCATTCGTGAACTGCTTGCAAAGTCCCAATCGCCCGAAGCGCGTTGCAGCACGCTAGCCCCCGATGGTCGGTGCTGCATGGCCGAGGTCCAGCGGCTTTACTTCCGTGGCATAGGCGGGGTCGGCGCATAAACAACGGGCGCCACGGTTGTTGGACGTCTGCCGCCCCAATTGATTGTGGGGAAGCCAAAGGATTCGCCGCCAAGTCTCTCGCCGCTCCGCCGCCATGCTACAACTGTGGCTGAGATTTAAAGACCCGGAACAGCAGCCACAACGAGGGAACCAACAGCAGCGCGCCAAAGGGTAGCGAGAGCAAAACGAACTGCAAAGTCGCCCGGGGCGCCGCAGCCTGGGCGAAAGGAATGTCAGGATAGACCAAGTAAGGATACTGCGCCGCCGCCCACCCCAGCAGCAGCAAGGCGATTTCGCTTGCCGCAAAGAGTCGGCTAAGCCGGTAGCGTCGTGTGAACACCGACCAGGCTGAGCCGGCAAAGCAAACCAAACCTAATGCGACAATCGGCGCCGCGCGCCAACTGAGCAGACGGTGAAAGAACCACGTCGCCTCTTGCCAGGCGAACAACAACACCAAGCCCGCCAGAAACGCCGTTAGGGTGCCGGCAAAGATGGCGCGCAGGCGAAAGTCCTCACGCAGCGGACCGTCGGTTTCGTTCGTCAGATAAACCGCCGCCAGGTAGGCGCATGTCGACAGGGCCAAAAGGCCGTTGGTCACGCTATAGGGCGACAACCAAGGCGCCGGGCGAGAAAACACCACCTCGCGATCCTCGGTAACTTCAATGGCGCCCTCGGTCACAATGCCAAACGCCGTTCCCAACAAGAACGGAGAAATGAGCGAAGCCACGCCAAAGACGACGCCCCAAGCGCTCGTTTCGGCCGCCGCTGCTTCCTGCCGGCTTTGATACGAGCGAAACACAAACGACGCCCCGCGCAGCATGATGCCCAGCAAGGCCAGGTGGAACGGCAGGAACAAAGCGATGCTCAACACCGAATAGCCGCGAGGAAAACACGTAAACAGCACCACCAAAACAAAAATCAACCAGACGTGGTTCGCCTCCCACACCGGCCCCATGGCGCGTTGGATGGCCAGTCGTTGTTCCTTCTGTCGTTCGCCCCAGGCGAAAAGATCCCACACGCCGCCGCCAAAGTCCGCGCCTCCTAAGAGAGCGTAGGCCATCAACCCCACCAGCGCGACGAGCGCCGAAAGGTCCACCCACATCTCAGGCCATTCGGCCATGACGACTGTTTCCTCCCGGTAACTACGACGCCGCCGAGTCCGCCTGCGGGGCCGCCGCAATTCGCCGCAACAACACAATCACCGTGACGCCCAGCACGGCGTACAACAGCGTGAAAGCCGCAAACATTTCGGGCACGCCCGGCGCCGGTGTCACGGCGTCGCGGGTGCGCATCACGCCTTGAATAATCCACGGCTGCCGCCCCACCTCGGTCACAAACCAACCAGCCTCCAAGCCAATGAATCCCAAAGGCAACGCCAGCATGATGGCCCGTAAAAGCCACTGTCGCTGGAGAATCGCATCTCGATGGCAATAGTACGCCCACCAGAACCACGCCGACAGCGCTAACAGCGCCAGGCCCGAGGCGACCATGATCTGAAACGCCAAGTGCGTCAGCTCGACATTGGGCCAATTCTCACGGGGCGTTTGATCCAGACCGCGAACCTCAGCCGCCGGGTCATGGGTGGCCAGGAAGCTCAAGCCGCTGGGGATTTCAATGGCCCACCGAGTCACGCCGGCTTCTTCGTCGGGCCACCCGCCAATGCGCAAAGGCGCATGCCGTTCGGTGCGGAACTGGCCTTCCATAGCGGCGAACTTGACGGGCTGGGTCTTGAACACGTACTTCGCCAGTAAGTCGCCGCTAAGCGGTTGTAACACCGCCGACACGGCGCCCACGGCCATCGCCGCCACAAGCGCCGAGCGGGTGTAATCATCTTGCCGCCCTCGCAGTGCGCGCCATGCGTACCAGCCAGCCACGGCGAACGCCACCGCCAGGTAACAAGCCAGCGTTGAATGCCACGCCATATAGAACCACAAGGGCTGCTTGAAGATGGCCACAGGGTCGGTCACGGTCACCTGCGAGCCGTTCATTTGGAAGCCTACGGGCTGATGCATCCAGGCGTTCACACCCAACACAAGCACTCCCGAGAGCATTCCGCTGACCGCAATCACCACGCCGCACCACCAGTGCGCCACGGCGCTTAAGCGGTCCCAACCATACAGATAGAGGCCGATGAAGATCGCTTCGAGAAAAAAGGCAAAGCCCTCCAAACCAAAGATATGGCCGACCACGGCCCCTAGCACTTCCATATAACTTGGCCAGAGCAGCCCCAGCTCAAAGGACAACGCCGTGCCCGAGACCGCTCCCACGGCGAACAACAGGCCGGTGACCTTGGCCCACTTCTTGGCCAACGCCTTGTAGTGGGGGCGCCCCGTGCGCAGGTAGAGCCCTTCGACAATCACCAGAAGAAGAGGCAACCCGATCCCCACGGCCGCATACACCATATGAAAGGCGAGCGACACAGTCATCTGAAGGCGGGCTGCAAGCAGGCTATCCATGGAGGCGTCAGGAGGAAAAACCTTCGCCACTATTCTAAAGTGTCCCGCTCTAGTCGGTAAGGAGGCCCAGTACAGCGCGCGTCAATGAGCCGCCGCAACCAACATCGCAATGCCCACCAGGCAAACGCATACGCGCATCCGCGCCCGCCCTTCCTTGACCATGCGCAGCCCGCCAGAACAGGCGACCAGCCCATCCTGCTCATGCGATGCTTGGGCGCCGCCGTTATTCCGCCAACGTCCGCTGGAAAGTGCGGAAGGTCTCTTGGGTTGGAGAAACGTCAAACACAGAGAACACGATCCGCCGAAAACGGCGCCTCCAGTCCCCCTCGTACCAATGGCGGCGAAAAGCACCGGCCACAAGGCGCGGATCGTTCCGGAATACGCCACATCCCCAGGCGCCCAGAATTAAGCAATCGCATTCCTGCGCCGCCGCCAAAGCAAGAACATACTCAGAGCGACGGCAGAGCGTCTCGATCGGACGGCCGGACCGATGTCGACCGTGCGGCCATCGGCAAGCGTATAATGGCCACGTTCGATCATCTCGATCGTTTGGCGCGCCAGTTCCGCTCGGGCCGCGTGTTTCCTACATGCCCCGCCCGTGGGAGCGGTGGGGTCCGTTTCTCTGTCAACGCCTGTGCGTTGGCAAGGCAAACGCCGTCTTGCGCTTGTTTATTTGATCAGCTTCCACCCCGAGGCGTCGGCCGCCAGGCCCGTATGCCCCTTATAGCGGTCGTATACTTCGTGCATCGCTTCGATCGAGTCGAACCAACCCACAATGTGGGCCGCCTGAAACGACTCTCCCGCTTTCACCGGACGGCCGTGGATTTCT
>CAYWIS010000019.1:0-27602 GCA_964458385.1 uncultured Pirellulaceae bacterium | reverse complement strand
CTCCTCGATCATCACGATGATGTCGCCGGGCCGCTGGCTGCACCACGCCTCGTAAACCACGGAAGGCTCCAGCGTCATACCGGCCAGCCAAGGCCCATCGCGGCCGGTCTTGGGATCACGCACCCGGTAGGCGCGAATGAAATGCTCGGGCGTGCGGTGCGTGTCGCGGCGATAGCCAAACTTCAAATCGGGCGGGAACGGCGTGAAGAACTCTTGTGCGGGAATGCGCACCCCGTTGGGACCGCTTAAGTAACTGAGGTAAATCTCACTGAACGTGTCCCCCTGATTATGACGGATGCAACCGGGCGTATCGTTGCGAAGGAACATCTCGTCAGAGTCGTTCACACTGTCAATGCGGTCCATGAGGAAGAAGTATCGCTCGCCCTTGGGAAAGACAATCAGTTGCGTCCACCGCGAGCCTGGTTTGCGGCCGGGAGCAGCGTATTCGTATTGATAGGTGGTCTTGACCGCCAAAAAATCCCGCCCGCGGATGACTTCGGGCTGAACCGGCTTCATCCGATGGCACAACTGCGGGCCTTCGACCACGCGTTTGCGATGGCTGGAGCCATGCGCCATGCGCGCGTATTCGCGCTGCGCCGGATCCGTTTCATTCTCGTACCAGCGGTAGCGGCCCACACCGTGACCGTCAGGAGCCTCCACCTGATCGGCCCAGGCGTCATCGCTGCCGGCCTCCATCAGCCAGTCGACCACCATCAGGCCGTCGCCAACTTCGCGAAAGCCGGTAGCCTTGTCGAGGAAGGATCCCTTCTCAATGCCCGTCATCCAGTGCTTGGGATCCTTTTTGGGGATGACCGCTTCCAATTGCTCGGTTTCGATCTTGATCGCCCGGTCGTCTTCCACCACGCGCACCCAATCGGCGGCTCCCGCCGATTGCGCCAGGAGCGCAGAGGTGTGAACCGTCGTTAAAAACACAACCAAGGGAAAGCCACAAAGAGCGATTGCGAATCTCATAGGATGTCCTTCCAAGTACGCTCGTGGATAGGCGGAGCCCAAAAATCAACGGTTGTCGATCCGCGTTACCGCTGGGGCATTCCCCGGCTTGTCCCAAAGTTCAGCGAGTTCAGATCCACTCGCGAATCGGGTGGCCTTCAATCAATCGCACGGGGCGGCCGTCGGGGCTACGGGCGATCAGATCCAGCGGAATTCCAAGTTTATGATAAATCGTGGCTGCAATGTCGTCGGTGTAGTACTGATCGCGCACCACTTCGCCGCCTTCATTATCGGTGGCGCCAATCACGGAACCGCCGGGCACGCCGGCGCCGGCCATAATCGCGAATCCGGTGGAAGCCCAGTGGTCACGGCCGCTGGCCGAGTTGATCTTCGGCGTGCGGCCAAAGTCGGTCAACCAACAAACCAAAGTCGTTTCGAGCAGGCCCCGCTGCTCCAGATCAATCAGCAGTTGCGGCAACGCTTGATCGATAGGAGGAATGCGGCTGTCTTTCAGGGCTTTGAAGTTATTGGCATGGGTGTCCCAGCCGCCATCGGTCACGGTGACAAACCGCACTCCCGACTCAATCAAGCGCCGGGCCAGTAAGCAGCTTTGTCCAAAACGATGACGGCCGTAGGCGTCGCGCAGCTTCTCGTCTTCTTCCTCAATCGCGAAGGCCTTCTTCGTTTCGGGAGCGGTGATCATGTTGATCGCCGTTTGATAGTGCTCGTCGAGAGCGGCGAAGGCGGCCGGCTGAAGATCGGCTTGGCGTTGGAGTTCGTCCACCTTGGCCAACATCTGGCGACGGCGATCCACCCGATCCATCGTCACGCCAGCAGGCGGCGTGATGTCGCGCACCGTGAACTGCTTGGCGTTGGGATCCGCAAGCATCTCAAAGGGATTGTGCTCCAATCCCAACACGCCGGCTGTTCCACCGCCAAACCGGCGATCAATGCTGGCCCCCAACTGGACAAAAGGCGGCAAGGCAGACTTGAAGCCATGAACGTAACTCACCACCGAACCGAAGCACGGATAGGTAATGGCCGGGTTGAACCTCCGCCCCGACATCACCCATTGGTCTGCATGGCCGTGGCTCGCGTTCTGCGGGTTCCAACCACGAAGCAGCCCAAACCGCCCTAACTCTTTGGCCAGGTTCGGCACAATTTCCGTAAATTTCACGCCGGGCACCGCGGTGTCGATGACGCCGAACTCGCCCCGCACGCTGACCGGCGCCTCGGGCTTGGGGTCAAAGGTGTCGTGATGACTAGTGCCGCCTTGAGTCCAAATCAAAATGCAGTTCACATCGCGGTGCGGCGCGCCATACTCCCTGGCAGCCGCCTTGCTGCGCAAGAGTGTCGGCAACGAGACCCCCAAACCCGCCAAGGCGCCAATTTGAAGAAAGCTGCGGCGAGAAACGCCTTCACACGTCGCGTTGCGATAAGGCCAAAGGTCCAACATACCTGTTCACTCCGCGCCGCAGGCAGGATCGCGGCAAGGTGGGTTGAGGGAGCTTCATCGAAGACGACTAGCAGCCCGACGCCAGGAACCGCCGGGCCAAAATCGTTGGCATTGTAGCGAGCCGTCTATCCTCAGATCAATATTTATCGTTGGGAAATTAGCGTGTTTCCTTTGTCCATCGGAGCTTCGAAGTCCGCAAAGAAACGTCGTGTGCGTAAGTGCACATCGCGCGCTGATTGTGCGACGAGGCGCGCAGAAAAGTGCGCGCGTGGGTCTTGCCACGATTGCAAGAAAATCTGCGAAACGCCGCAGATTCAGCATGGAATCGGCCATAGCGATTCGCCATAATATCGCCACCCTCCCAGGACTCGAAACGTTCGAATCCTCCCGCCTACTTCCCCTCCTGGAACCTTCGCCGTGCCTCGCTTGTCACGTCGTCTTTCGTTCCGCGTGCTTCTGGGAATGGTTCTGTTCGCGTTAAGCGCCACGGCGGCGCCGGGCGCCGATCAAGCCACGGCCTTTGTGGTGCAACCGGCCGAAGTACGCTTGCAAGGGAACTTCGCCCGAGCGCAACTGATCGTTACACAGGCTGATAGCGCCGGGCAAACAACAACGCACTCGCGCGACTTGACCACCGAAGCCACATTCGTTTCTAGCAACGAGGCGGTCGTTGTGGTCGACGCTTCGGGACGCGTGCTCGCCACAGGCAATGGAGCCGCCAACATCCAAGTGACCGTAGGCGCCGTCACGGTAGAAACACCGGTGACGGTGGAAGGAGTTGTTGAGCGGCCCGAGTTTGGGTTCAACGAACACATCCGCCCGATCCTTAACAAGCAAGGCTGCGCTGCGGCGGCGTGCCACGCCAGCCAGTTCGGCAAAGGAGGCTTTAAGCTCTCGGTCTTTGGCTACGACGCCGACGCCGATTACCACATCATTGTGCGCGACGCTTCGCAGCGCCGCGTGAACCTACTTGAGCCTGAGCAAAGCCTGTTGCTCCTCAAGCCCACCATGCAAGTTGCGCATGGCGGCGGGCAACGACTGATCAAAGGATCGGTCGATTACCAGATCCTGCGCGATTGGTTAGCCGGAGGCGCCCCAGCGCCCAAGAAGGACTCGCCCGAAGTGACCAAAGTGATTGTCACTCCGTCGCGTCGTAACGCCACGATTGGCGAAAAACAACAGTTACGAGTCGAGGCAGTCTACTCCGACGGAGCCCAGCGCGACGTAACCGCCTGGGCGCGGTTTGACTCGATGGACGAAGCCCTGCTGAGCGTAACCGATACGGGGCTGGTCACCGTCGCCGACAAGGGCCAAGCTCCGATCATGGTCCGCTTCGAAGGGCAAGCCGCCGTGGCCATGTTCCTGATTCCCTACTCCGAGTCGGTGGAGCTGGCCGACTGGCAAAACAACAACTTCATTGACGAGTTCGCCTCGGCCAAGTTCCGCGAACTGGGCATCGAGCCGTCGCCTCTGTGCGACGATTCGACCTTCATCCGCCGCGCCTTCTTCGACTGTTTGGGCAGCCCGCCAACGCGCGAGGAAGTCGCCGCGTTCCTGGCTTCCGACGATCCGCAAAAGCGCGAGAAGCTGATCGATCGTCTGCTCGGCCTGACCGGCGATCCGCAACAAGACATCTACAACGACCAATACGCCGCCTGGTGGACGTTGAAGTGGTCCGATCTGATCCGCAACAACAGCAGCGCCTTGGGCGACCAAGGAATGTGGGCGCTGCACAACTGGATCAAAGAGTCCTTCCGCACGAACAAGCCGTTTGACCAGTTCGTGCGCGAGTTGATTACGGCCAAAGGCTCGATCTACTCCAACGGACCAGCGAATTACTTTCGCATCAATACAGACTCCTCCGCCCTGACGGAGTCCACCGCGCAGCTTTTCCTGGGCGTGCGGCTGGAGTGCGCCAAGTGTCATCACCATCCGTTTGAGAAGTACAGTCAGGCCGATTACTACCGCTTCGCATCGTTCTTTGCGCGGGTGGGAACCAAAACGAGCGAAGAGTTCGGTTTGTTTGGACGTGAACAGGTGGTTGTGGTGCGCGATACCGGCGAAGTGCGTCACCCACGCACAGGGCAGCAGATGAAGCCAACCACCCTGGACGGCGACGAACGGGAGCATCCCCTCGATCGCCGCATCGCCTTAGCCGAGTGGTTGACGTCCAAGGATAATGACTTCTTCGCCCGCTCGGTTGTCAATCGGTACTTTGGCTACCTGCTGGGACGCGGGCTGGTCGAGCCGATCGACGACTTGCGTTCCACCAATCCTGCGACGAACGCCGAACTCCTGGACGCCCTCACCGCAAAGTTCTGCGAAAGCAACTTCGACCTCAAGCAGTTACTGCGCACGATTATGACTTCGCGGCTGTATCAGCTCAGTTCACAGCCGACCGCCGCGAATGCCGCCGACGATCGCTTTTACAGCCATTACCGCGTCAAACGCCTGGCGGCCGAGCCGCTGCTGGATGCGATTGACTACGCCACCGGCTCGCCCACCAAGTTCAAGAACCTGCCCCAGGGAACACGCGCCACGGAGTTGCCCGACGCGGAGTACCCCGATTACTTCCTGACCACCTTCGCCAAACCGCGCCGTGCAACCGTTTGCGAGTGTGAACGCTCCCCCGACGCCAACCTGGCCCAAGCGCTGCACACCCTCAACGGCGACATCCTGGCCAAGAAGATTTCTGATCGGCAAGGCCGCGTGGCTCGCCTGGTGGCGGACAACAAGTCGCATGAAGAAATTGTCACCGAACTCTACTTTGTTACCTTGTGCCGGCCGCCTTCCGAAGCAGAGCTTGCCGCCAGCCGCGAGTTCCTGGCCGCCAGCCCCAGCCCGACCGAATGTTACGAAGATCTGCTCTGGGCGTTGGTGAACTCCAAACAGTTTCTGTTTGTACGTTAGCGCCCTGGCCTCCTCCCCTTCGTTTTCTTCCTCCCGCCTACCGCTTTGGATCACGATGAAAACCACGCCTGCCTTCCTGGCCGCGAGTTGGATCTGCGCGGCGGCCTCTTGGGCGATGGCGCAGACGTCCTACCCGATGCTGATGAGTCTGGACCCTGTCGCCGCGCAAGTGGGGCAAACCTCCCAGCACACGATCCGCTCGCGGTACACCATGGCCGGAGCCTACCAGGTGCTGGTTTCGGGCGAGGGTGTAACGGGCGAAGTCGTGCCGCCCGAGATCAAAGATGGCGACACCAAGCCGGTGGAGACCCTTCAAGTACGATTCACCGTCGCCCCCGATGCAGCTCTGGGCGTGCGCGACTTTCGCATCGTTACGCCGCAAGGCGCCAGTACGCTCGGTCAGGTCGTGATTGTGCGCGACCCCGTGATTCAGGAAACCAGCGACAACAACACGCCCGAGCAAGCCCAACCCCTTGTGATTCCCGCGGCCGTGTGTGGAGCAATTGAAAAGGCCGAAGACGTGGACTACTTCAAGTTCACGGTCGAAGCGGGCGCCTCGCTGAGCTTCCACGTTCGCTCCATGCGGTTACAGGACAAGATTCACGACCTTCAACAGCACGCCGATCCGATCCTGACGCTACGCAGCGCAACCGGAGCGACCTTGGCCGCCTCGGATAACCACTTCTACGGCGATCCACTTATCACCTACACGTTTGAGCACGCAGGCGACTACCTCTTGGAGATTCGCGACGTACGTTATCACGGCAATCAGTTCTGGCAGTACTGCATTGAGATCTCCGACCGTCCCCTAGTGACCAATGTATTTCCGCTGGGCGTGGCGCCGGGCTCCGACACGCGGTTGGAGTTGATCGGCTATCACCTTCCGGCTGATGCGGCGACGACGCTGACTCTCGGCGCCGATGCGGCGCCCGGCCCCGCGTGGCTTCCGCTGCCCTGGGGCGACGGTCACACGAACCCGGCGCCGGTCGTAATCGCCGATACGCCACTGATCACCGAAGCGGCAGGCGATAACAATACGCCCGCCAGCGCACAGCCGATCACCGTGCCCGCCGGCGTCAACGGCCGCCTGGAATCGGAAGGCGACATGGATTGTTACGTCTTTGAGGCCAAGAAGGGAGAGAAGTTCTCGCTAGAAGTGATCGCCCGGCGGCAGCAATCGTCGCTCGATTCGCACCTGCGGCTCCTCAATGAAAACGGGCAGCAATTGCAAGTGAACGACGATTTTCAGATCGGCAAACGCCGATACGCCGATTCGGGGATCGACAATTGGACGGCGCCGGCCGACGGCAAATACGTTGTTGAACTGCGTGATCTGCACCTGCGGGGCGGCGCGTCGTTCGTCTACTTCCTGAAGATCACCCGCAGCGAACCATGCTTCGAACTCTACGCCGACACCGATAAGACGCTCTTGGCGCCCGGCGCCAGCAGCGTGATCTTTGTTCGCGCTGTGCGCAAAAATGGATTCGACGGCGAGGTGCAGCTTGCGGTTACGGGACTGCCTCCGGGAGTTACCGCCGATTGTGGGCGCATTCTGGGAGGGAAGGGGCAAGACGGCTGCATCTTTCTTCACGCAGCGCCCGACGCCCCGATGGGCGCGGCGAACATCACGATCACCGGAACCGCCGTCCTGCCAAACGAAGACGGCTCCGCGCGAGAGATCACCGCTGTGGCCTTACCCTACCAGGAGATCTATCTCCCCGGCGGCGGCCGTGGCCACTGGCCCGTCGAGATGCATACGGTTTCGGTTGGCGCTCCCGGCGACGTGCGCTCCGTTACGCTCAGCACCTACGAAATTACGCTCAAGCGTGGCGAATCGAAGTCGTTAGACGTCACTGTCGAGCGAGCCGAAGGCTTTGACAAGAACATCACGCTCGACGTCGCCTACCGGCATCTTAACAGCGTCTACGGCGATGCGCTTCCCGAAGGCGTAACCTTAGACGCAGGGCAGAGCCAGACGCTACTCACCGGCGGCGCCGTTCAGGGACGCATCACACTCACGGCGGCGGCCAACACACCGCTGGTTGAAAGGCAGCTTGTTCCCGTGATGGCCCACGTGTCGATTAACTTCGTGATGAAAACCACCTTTGCCGCCCGGCCGCTGGTTGTGACCGTTACCGAGTGAATCTTGCCGGCGACGTCGTCTGTCGCTGCACGCCTTGATTCTGCTTGTTAAGATAGTCCCGCGTCGCCGCCAGCGCCCGCCGACGGCGAACTACGTAGCGTGGCGGAAACTCGCGCGAGAATTGTGCTTTTCAAGCATCAGGTGAGACGCGTCGCATGACCATGAGTATTGCCAGACGGTTGAACGTCGTATGCGCCTGGCTGCTGTGCTTGCTGCTGGGATGGCCCGAACGCAGCGGCGCCGAGTCGCCCCAGCCAGAGTTCCCCCAGCGAGCGCCGTGGACCACCTCGCGCATTACCGGATCGCCCGAGCCGCCGCCTCCGTATGTGACCGAACGGGCGTTCCCCTCGCTCCGGTTTCATCAATGTCTGGATCTGGTCGCAGCGCCGGGAAGCGATCGGCTGTTTATCGTCGAACAGTCGGGCAAGATTTTCTCCTTCCCCAATCAGCCCGATGTAAAGGAGGCCGATTTAGCCATTGATCTGGCAAAAGAAATTGCGGGGGTTCAGCAGGTCTACGCCCTCGCCTTTCACCCGCGTTTTGAAGAGAACCGCTACTGCTACGTTTGCTATATCAAGGCGCCAAATCTGCCAGACGGCACCCATGTGGCGCGGTTTCGTGTAAACGACACCGAGCCGCCCACCCTTGACCCCGCTAGCGAAAGGACGATCCTCACTTGGCTTTCGGGCGGCCATAACGGATGCTGCCTGAAATTTGGACCGGACGGCTACTTGTACATTTCGACGGGCGATGGAGGCCCAGCAAACCCGCCTGACCCGCTGCGCGCCGGTCAAGATTTGAGCAATGTGCTGTCGGCCATTCTGCGAATCGATGTGGAGGGAGACGACTTTCCCGACGACGACCAACGGAATTATCGCATTCCCGCCGACAACCCCTTCGTTGGGCACAAGGGCGCACGGGGAGAAATCTGGGCCTATGGTCTGCGTAACCCGTGGCGTATGAGCTTCGATCGTCAAACGGGCGACCTGTGGGTGGGCGATGTGGGCTGGGAGCTCTGGGAGATGCTGCATCGCGTGGAGCGCGGCGGCAACTATGGCTGGGCGGTAATGGAAGGAAGCCAACTCACCCATGCTGAATGGCCGCGCGGACCAACCCCCATTTTGCCGCCGCTCATTGAGCACCCTCATTCCGAATCGTCATCTATTACCGAAGGTTTGACCTACTACGGCGCTCGGCTGAAAGAGCTTACCGGCGCGCACCTCTACGGAGATTACGACACGGGCAAGGTGTGGGCTTTTCGGTATCAGAACGGGCAGGTGGTTGACCATCGCGAAATTGCCGACACGACCCATCGCATCGTCAGCTTTGGCGAAGATCACGCGGGGGAATGCTACCTGCTGGATCACGCTGCGGGCACAATCCACCGCTTGGCGCCCAATCCGCAGCAAGGCCAACAGCACGCCTTTCCTGCCAGGCTTAGCCAAACGGGGCTGTTCACTTCAGTAGCCGAACACACGCCCGCGTCCGGGGTGACTCCTTATTCGATCAATGCTGAACCTTGGGCCGACTACGCCGTTGCCGAACGTTTCGTCGCTGTGCCCGGCGACGGCCAAATTCAGCCGCACGGCGCAACCTGGACCTTCGCCAAAGACTCGGTGTTGGCGAAAACGCTCTCGCTAGAAATGGAGCACGGCAATCCGTCCAGCCGCCGGCGCATCGAAACCCAAATCTTGCACTTTGACGGCCTGGAATGGCAACCTTACACCTACCGCTGGAACGAAGATCAAACAGACGCCGTTTTGGTCGGATCGGCCGGCGCTGAAGCGGTCTTTGAGGTGGTCGATCCGCACTCGCCCGAAGGACGACGCCGGCAAACATGGCGTTACGCCAGCCGTGCGGAATGTCAACGTTGCCACAATAAATGGTCGGGACCGCCTTTGGGCTTCCATGCGTCGCAATTGGATAAGGAGCATGGCTACGGCGACGCGGTCGCCTCGCAATTGGACGCGTTGGCGCAAATGCGGTTGTTTGCTAAGCCGGTGCTTCCCGCCCAGCGGCGACCGCTGGCCGATCCGCACAACAAGGCGGCGAATCTTGATGACCGCGCCCGCGCTTACCTGCACGTCAATTGTTCTCATTGCCACCGCATGCACGCCGGAGGCGCGGTTCTCTCGAAGATGACCTACGACCTGCCCCTGGAAGAGACGAACATGCTGGGGGCGCGCCCAACCCAAGGCACATTTGGGATTCACAGCGCGGCGGTCATTGCGCCGGGCGATCCGTTTCGCTCGGTTCTTTGGTATCGCATGGCCAAGCTCGGTAATGGCCATATGCCGCATCTTGGGTCAACCGAAATCGACCGCGAAGGACTCGAGTTGATCTACGCGTGGATTCGTCAGCTTCCCCAAGACACGAACGCCGATACCTCAGGGCGCGAGGCGCTCACCCAGTTACGTCAGGCCGATACGGATCGGCTTCACCAGCTTCAACAGGCCAAACGCGTCGAAGAGGCCGCGCCGCGGATCGATAGCTTGCTGGCGTCCACCAGCGGCGCACTGATGCTGCTGCGCGCCGTTGATGAATCGGAGCTGCCTGCTCCGATCGCCAAACTTGCCGTCACGCGCGGCGCGGAACACGCAGAGGCAAGCATCCGCGACCTGTTCGAACGCTTTGTGCCCGTCGAACAGCGAGTAAAGCGGTTAGGCAACGCGGCGCCGGTGGAGCAGATTCTTGCCATGCCGGGCGACGCCGCGCGGGGCAAGGAGCTTTGGTTCTCTGCCGGCGGCCTTCAATGCAAGAATTGTCATCGCATTGGCGGCGAAGGGGTTGAGCTTGGGCCCGATCTGACGCAGATCGGGCGAAAGTATAATCGCGCGCAACTGCTGGAGAGCATTCTTTCGCCTTCGAAATCGATCGACCCTAAGTACGTGACGTACCTGGTCGAAACCAGCGATGGCCGCGTGCTAACAGGCTTGCTTGTGGAGCGGAGCGCTCAAGAGGTGGTGCTCAAAGACGCGCAAAACCAGGTTCTACGCGTGCCCGCAGAGGAAGTTGAGCTGTTGGCTCCTCAACAGCAGTCGTTGATGCCCGAATTGCTCCTCCGCGATTTGACCGTACAGCAAGTCGCCGATCTTCTCGAGTACCTTGGTTCCTTGCAGTAAGCCGGAAGCCGGCGCATGAGGAGAGAATGATGCACAATCCATCTCTGTTAACCCGCCGCGATATACTGGCCGGCGCAGCAGCAACGGTGCTCGCGGGTGAGCTCCCCCACCGCGCCGCGGCGGACGCAGCTTCGCCCATTCGACCGAAGCTCGTGGCGGCTGTGATTACGGCTTATCAGCGCGGGCTGCATGCCGACGTAGTGATTGGCAAAATTCTCGAAGGCTGGAAGCAAGACGGCGGCCCCGGGCCAGCTTTGCGGCTGGCCTCCATGTATGTGGATCAGTTCCCCAAGGGCGATCTCGCTCGGCCGTTGGCGGAGAAGTATCAGATTCCTATCTTCGACACCATCGAAGGCGCCGTCACGGTCGGCCGCGATCATATCCCCGTGGATGGAGTCATCAGCATTGGCGAGCATGGCGACTATCCCTGGAACGATAAGAAGCAGCATCTTTACCCGCGCCGGCGTTTCTTTGAAGAAATCACGAACGCCTTCGCCAAATATCAGAAAGTCGTTCCCGTCTTTAGCGACAAGCATCTTGGCCCCGAGTGGAGCGATGCTTTATGGATGTACCAGCGCGCCCGGCAAATGCAGGTTCCCTTTATGGCTGGCTCATCGATGCCGGTCGGCTATCGCGAGCCGGATATTCCCATTCCCATGGGAGTTGAGATCGAGGCGGCCGTAGGCGTGGGCTATTCAGGATTAGACATTTACGGCAGCCATGCCCTGGAATTCTTCCAATGCCTGGTCGAACGCCGCCGCAACGCCGAGCGGGGCGTAACCTGGGTGCAATGCCTGCAAGGCGAAGCCGTATGGAGCGCAATCGACCAGGGCGTGGTGTCGCAAGAACTTCTGGCTGCGGCGCTGGCCGTAACGCCCCACCGAAGCGACGTCGATATACGGAAAACGTCAGACGCCACCCTCTTTCTCTTCCAGTACGCCGATGGCCTGCTGGGAAGCATTGTCATGCTGCCCGGCTATGCCTCGGGAACGGCTGTGGGCTTGAAGCTCAAAGGGCAGGCGAAGCCGATCGCTATGCGGTTCGACGAACGAACAGAGCCGCGCTATCCGCACTTCGCTTGGCTGCTTAAGGCCATTGAGCGCATGATTCACACCAGCAAGCCAAGCTACCCGGTCGAGCGCACGCTACTGACAAGCGGAATACTTGACCGGGCTTTGACCTCGCTTGCCGAAGGGCAAAAGCGGCGGGAGACTCCCGAACTGGCGATCGCCTATGAGCCTGTCGATTATCCCCATGCGCCCCATCCGGCCCTGGATTCGCCTCCCGTCTGATCGGGCCGCACGGGAAGACGCCTCCCGCGCGGTGGTGCGCGGCGTTTCGCGCAACCCGCGACGTTAACGCGTCTCAATGGTGATCGTCTGCTTGATCATGCGAGAAGGATCGAAACCGAGTTCGCCGCCGCTCATCGCTTGCGGGTCGTAGAAGGCGTGCACCACGCGATCGGCCACGCCTTCGCCACGGAGCAACTGGCCCGCCGGAAAGGGTCGATCACAAGCGAACAAGGTAATTTGCTCCTTGCCCACCGTTGGCTGCACCACGAGCGCGCCTTGCTGAGGAAAGCGAAACGTTTCGCCAGCGCGGACAATGGTCGACGCGGGCGCGAGAATGACCTTCTTTCCTTTGGCGCTAGTGCCAATAAGCTCAATGTGTACATCCTGACGCGAACGGTTGGCCACCTTAATCACCAGCTTATCGCCTGCCGAGAAGACATTGGTCTTGCTCTCGGTCGACAGTTCAATATCCAAGGGCGCCGGCTGAAGGGAGTAATCCGAGACAATCAACCCATCAAGGGGAATCACCGGAGTTCCCAAGCCCATCTGGCGAACGATATCGTCGTAGTAATCCTCCCACATATCGCGGCGCACCAGGCCGCCCGTGGCCAGCGGCGTCAACCCCAGCGCTACAAACTGCGGGGCCCGCGCTAGTGTCGTCAGATACGTTGCGTCGGGGAGGCCCAGTTCAGCGGCCGCAAGCGACGGGTGCAAGGGGGCGTCCAGAAAACGTTGCGTCACCGGCGTGAGTGGCTCGCGCGTTTGTGGCTTCCCCAAAACTTGCTCCATGGCGTTCATGAACCGCCGTTCGTCCTCCTTGAGCAACTGATCCATTTCGTCCTGCGTCGGATAGAGAGCCAGCACGTCGCGTTTCTTGAATCCGGGGCTGCCGGGAAGCGTTTCCACCGCCGGGCGGATCGAATCGAGAAAAGTCTTCACACCGCGGTCATGGCAGCGCATGCACGATAAGCCATTGCGCACCGTCTTATCTTCCGCGAACTTGTCGATCACAATGCTCGTCGGCGCTTCCGCCAAACGGCGTCCGGCGGCGTCGGCAACGTAGTATCCTTGCAGGCCGTTAGGCAGGTTGAAAATAAACTCACCGCCGTCGGCATTCATTTCCAGCGGGTTGTGGAACATGTTTTGTTTGCCGCGGCTGGAAGCAAAGTCAAAGCTCTTCCAGTACGCGCCATTCCGGTGCGGGTGCCGCTCGACCACACGGTTGTTGCGCGACACGCCGGAGACCGTCATGCCCGCACGTCGGGCGATAAAATCTCGTACGTTGGCTTCGCTGTCTACCCCCAGCAAAGTTTCGAATTCATCGAACTCAAACGGCAAACGCAGAAAATCTTCATATAGCGGCGGCTGCGTCACGACGCTCACAAACCAGTCGGCCCGCACGTAAGGGATTGGCCGCACCATGCCCGAGGGCGCCACATACTCTTGCAGCAGCCGGTCAAAGGTTTCCGAATCGTCGTAAAGGATGGCGTACGGGTACTCCAAGAGCGCCAAGTCGTACAGGTTAATATTCGCGGCGCCTGCCGGCTTGCCGTTCTCGATCCGCTGAAACGGCCGCACGTGCCACCCTAGGCGGCGCGTATCGACGGCGAAGACCATGCCATTGTCGCCGTCGACCGCTTCGGGGCGCACAATCTGCGGTTGGAGCGACAGATGGTTAATGGCCTTGGCGAGCGCATCGCGATGCAGCTCCAATTCTTCTTTGGTCACACCGCCCGTCGCCAAATGGGCAATGCTGAAATATCGTACGAAAGCACGGTCGCGCACCGGAAGCGATTGCACATGCGCTAAGATTTGTTTAAGCACGTAATCGACCCCCACTACATCTTGAAGGCCACGGTCTTTGTCGGGCTCGGCGGGGGCTGCAGCATCTTTGGGGAAGGCGGGAGCGCCGGCTACGATCCACGCCCGCACCGCCGCTACTTCTTCCTGCGACAGCCGCGGCTCGCCTTCGGGCGGCATGACGGAGTCATCGTCGGCCGTAATCCGTTGGAAAAGCAACGACGCGTCGGGAGCGCCGGGCGTCACCTTGTCCTTTTGGACCAGCCCTTCGCGGTTCAGTACGTCGACGCCCGCGTTGGTTTCAACGCCGCCGTGGCAGTCCCAACACCGCGTACGGAAAATTTCTTTGACGCGGGCGGTGGTCGCGGCCACTTGGCTTTCGTCAGCCGTGGCAGCGGCCGCACTGGCGATCACTCCCACGCAAGCGACTAAGCAGTAGGCGAATTTCATACCCGTCCCGATGCGTGCACAAAGTTCGATGGATCTCACTGCTAATACTTATAATGCCCGTCCGCAGGCGATCGAACGCCGAACCTGGAAAATTCCCGGCGATTTTTCCGAGATTGGGTGCACGAGGAACTCAAAGGCCGTGCCGATTACGTTTCCAACGGACGCACGGCGAAATCGCGCCGCGCAATCGACCAGTTGGCCTGCTCCCCGTGGAGGATAAACGGCGCCAAAGTTTCGGCGGCCGCAACGGTCAGCAGGACCAGGTTGCGGGCGAGCGGGTAATCGCACACATCCTGGCCCGCATCGCTGGGAACGCGGTACGTGTCGTTCCAGATCGCCTCGCCATAGTCGGCGAACAAACCCACGTGAAGGCACGGTAAACACGTCTCGCGGCAGTGAGTCTGCACACCTCGCGCGAGCGAGAGTTGTCGAACGTATCGATGACCAGTTCCGTGTCGCCCAAGAATTTACGCACCGCGCGTTCCGAAAGCTCCTTGCGCACGGCCTCGACTTCTACGCTCACGGCGCGGAAAAGATGGTCACTCTCGCCGTAAATTTGCGTCCCCAGGTTGTGCTCCTCAACGCGATCCCGGTCAATCACGCGCAGCCGCCGGAATCCTTGCCGTACGAGCGTATCGGCTAGGTTCGATCCAAGAGCGCCGGCGCCGCCAAGCGTAATGCGAGCCTCGGCCAACTTTTCCACGGCGTTGGCGCCGCGATACAGATTTTCGTGATGGAGCTTACCCGCCATCGGTGTCGACTCCCATGAGAACACCCCGTGGAAACGCCTCGACGGCGGCCAAGCGGTACAACCAATTTTTGATTTGTGGCGGGCGGTGCAAGTCACAAAAGCGCTGAACTGCGGGGCCAGTCTGCTCTTATCAGAGGGCCCGGTGGGTGTCGAACCCACGCGTTCCAGAGAACAAGTCTGGCGCTCACCACTGAGCAATGTTTGTAAGCTCTTGCCGTTGGGCACGGTCGCCAGAGCGCCCCGCGGGAGTCGACCCCGCCCATCCGCCATGGTCGACGGTACGCCGCCGTTACCCCATGGGCGCTACGTGTTGGTTTCCGGCGAATGTGTGAGGTTCGCCAGTAGGCGTCCCGGTTGTTTTGGGGCGCCGTACGTTCAGATCCGAAAAGGTAGACGGGCCTCTGCGGAAAAGGTTCATGGTTCGCTGGCGCATTGCGCCACGATTTCGCCATACCAAACCAAGGAGAGGCAATTCATCTGCAGGCGAAAAACTCGATCCAAGCGGGCCGCACACAAAGACGCAATTTTGCTATTATGCGGCGAGGGATTCGCTGCCTCGCTGTGGTAAATCAGGTATTTGGGCGTAATGAATTTGGGACGACACTGGCTGGCCGATTACTGGGGCTGCCGAGAGCTGACGCTCACGGAATGGGAAACCGCAATCGGCGAGGCCGTTGCGGCCGCCGGGCTAACGTTGCTCCGATTACAAGTCCATCCCTTCCAACCGGTGGGAGTAACCGCCGCAGCCATTCTTTCGGAATCTCACCTGACGGTGCACACCTGGCCGGAAGAAGATTACGTGGCGGTCGACTTGTTCACCTGCGGCGAAGCGCAGCGTCCCCAAGCGGCGCTCGCAACGCTGGAACGCTGGCTTCGGCCTCAGCACAAGGTGCTTACCGAGGTTCGGCGGGGGCAAGCTCCTTGGCGCCTTCCGCCCGCAACGCTTGCAACCGAGACGCCTGCACCATGCCCCAAACAGTAACCTGCCCAGCCTGTGGCGGTTCGCTGGACGTGGCGACCGCAGCGGCGCGCGTGGCGGCCTGCCCGTACTGCTCCAATGTGATGGTGGTGAACGAGGCGGCGATTCGCGCCCTAGGCAAGATGGCGCTCTTGGCCGAAACGCCCTCGTGCCTGGCGGTAGGATGGCCGGCCCGCTGCCAAGGCCGTGAAATCCAGGTGCTTGGCCGCCTTCAATTCCGTTATTCCGCAGGAATCTGGGACGAATGGTGGATCCGCTTCGAAGACGACGGCAGCTACGCCTGGATCAGTCAAGACGAAGACGAATACACGCTCGAAAAACCGCTCGAGGCGAAACTCCATGTCAAGCAACTGGCTAGCATCCAGCCGGGAGACCGCGTCAAGGTAAGCGGAATGACGCTCTGGGTCACCGAAATTGACCAGGCGAAAATCGTCGGCCTTCAAGGAGAGTTGCCGCTTCATGCCGCTCCGCAAGCCACGATGCGGTATCTCGATCTGACCGACAACAAACACCATGTAACCATCGAGACATTTTCCGATGGAAGCTACTACGTGTTCCTAGGCGAGCATTTGCCTCGCAACGCGCTGGTCAGCGAATGGTCGGAGGCTGAAGGGCAAGCCAAGCATCCCTATCCACCGCCGCTTGCCAAGCAACCCGGCGACGATTTTGCGCCGGTGGTGCGGGCGCGCGAAGGGCTGCATCCCCAGGCAATCCAGTGTCTCTCGTGCGGGGGCAGCCTGGAGCTGCGCGACGCCGAGGGAAGCGCTCTAGTGATCTGCGGTTACTGCGGTTCAGCGCTGAACCTTTCGCTTCCCGGCAAGCCGCAACTGCTTCGCATGGCGAAGCAGAAGAAACGCAAGTTTCCAATTCAAGTCGGCGATCGTTTCCAACACCGCGGGGTGGCGTACACGGTGCTAGGAATCTTGCGGTACAAACAGCGTGAAGAGGGGGTCGACTACCATTGGACCGCGTTCCAGTTGCATCATCCTGAAAAGGGTTACGCCTTTCTGGAGTTGGAAAACGGGCATTGGCTCTTCTTCACGTCACTGAAGCATGCGCCGACCAAAGATCCCCGCAAGCTGCGTCGCGGCAATCACATTACTTTCGAAGGCCAGCGTTACCGGGTCTTCGAGCGTGGCTCGTGTGTGGTGGATTACGTCGAGGGGGAGCTAAGCTGGGTCGCTCGCCTTGGCGACCGGTTGGAGTTCATGGACGCCGTACGTCCCCCCTTTCTCATTAGCGCCGAATGGTCCAAGACCGAAATGGAATGGTCATTGGGCGAGTACCTCACCCGAGAACAAGTAGCCAAGGGGCTATCGATTCCCGCGCGTAAGCTGCCTGGCCCACGCGGGGTCGCTCCGGCCCAGCCCTTCGCACGCAGCAGTTCGCGAAGGTTGGCGATGAAGGCGGGAGCGATCGTCGGCAGCCTATTGCTTATGCTGGCGTTCTTTGCGGTGTGTCGTTCGGGCGTACCCGTAATTGCCAATCAAACGATCACCGACGCGAGCTACCTGTCGGAACAGGGATATATCAGCCCGCCGTTCTCCGCCCCCGAAGGCGAACACATATACAAACTCGAGGCAACCGCACGTTCGCTCAACAACCAATGGGTCGCCTTGTCGGCGGCCATCTTGGACGAACAAGAGCGGATCGTGCTCGATGCCGACGCCACCGTCGAGTACTATCAGGGAGTCGAAGGGGGCGAACGCTGGTCGGAAGGCTCCATGCACGATCATGTGCTCTTCCGACTTTCTGGGCCGGCAACGTACCGCCTCAATGTGTTTGGAGAAACAGGAAGCTGGTCGCCGTCGAGCGGGGACCGCCCCGAGCAGAGTGGTCCACCGGTGACGATCTCGCTCTATTGCGATGTGCATCCTGCCCGGTACTATCTGTGGGGCGCGATTCTGGCCTGGTTATTCCCAGCTTGGGAAATTGTGAAGGGCCTGTGGTTCCGCTCGCGCCAATGGAGTGACGATTAACAACGGAAAGGCATTCCTGCTAATGAGTCAAACGCCTGTTGGAAAAGGAGAATCGTCCCCAGGGGATTTGCCGCCCCGTCCGGCATGGCCTGTGTATCTCTACATTGCCGCCCTGGTCGTGCTGTTCTTTGGCTGTATCGGTCTGTCGGTCACTGGCGCCGCCTTGCCGGGGCCTGATTCCGACGAGAAGATCAGTCTTCGGAATGTCCAAGCTCGCCGCACCCATTTCTTTCATTACTACGCGTTTGGCAAGTAAGGCGGGCGAGGCGTTTTCCAGCAAGCGGCGTTGCGCCGGGATTCTTCCCCACTGTTTGCATTCCTCCTTTGCGCTTGGGAGCTTACCGTGTTTTCGATTCGCGATTTACACGACCTGATCATGACGTTCGTTTACAGCGGCGTCGGAATGCTGATCTTCGTGTTGTTCTTCCTGCTGGTTATCAAGGTCTCGCCGTTTCCTGTGATTCGAGAGATTGAGGAAGATCAGAACATCGCCTTAGCGATTCTGATGGGCTCAGTCGTGATCGGACTTTCCATCATTATCGCCGCGGCCGTCCTGTAACATGACGTCTTCGGAATCGGATACGGCGCCGAACGCCCCTCTCGGCGCTGCCGCGGCCGAGAAAGAACGACGCCGCCGGGCCGCACTGTTGGCCAGCGTGTTTGTGATCGGCGCTTGCGGATTGCTCTATGAACTGGTGGCCGGCGCGGTGGCCAGTTATTTGATGGGCGACGCCGTTGCACAATACTCGCTTGTCATTGGCGTCTTCCTCGCCGCCATGGGTTTAGGAGCTTACCTGACACGGTGGATGACGCGCCGTCTGTTGGAGACGTTTCTTTACCTCCAGATTCTCATTGGAGTAATTGGCGGCTCGTCGTCGCTAATGTTGTTTGCTGCGTTCGGCTATGCCGGCAACATTACGCCCCACGTGTTAGGGTTGTCCACCCTCTGCGGCGCCTTGGTCGGCATGGAAATTCCGCTGGTGCTGCGCATTCTGCGCGGCGCAGGCTCGCTGCGCATTAACGTCTCGCAGGTGCTTGCCCTAGACTATTTTGGTGCGCTGGCCGCCAGTATTGCCTTCCCCTTCTTTATCTTGCCCCGGCTGGGATTGGTCCGAGCCGCGCTGGCTATCGGCTCGCTGAATCTGCTGGTGGCGGCGCTGGGCTGGATGCTGTTTCGTCAGGAGCTTCGCCGGCCGAACCGGTTGCTAGCGGCTTTGCTGCTGGCCAGCGGACTTTTGGGCTTAGGCTGGATCGTTTCTTCGAAAGCGACCGCCTGGTTTGAAGACATGCTCTACCAGGACGAAATTATCTACGCCGAAACGACGCCTTACCAGCGCATCGTAATTACCCGCTGGCGCGACGATATTCGGCTACACCTGGACGGGCATCTCCAGTTTTCCTCAACCGATGAGCACCGTTACCACGAGTCGCTCACGCTGCCGGCGCTCGGTTGGGCGAAAGAAGCGAAGCGGGCGCTGGTTCTCGGAGGCGGCGACGGGCTGGCGGCCCGCGAACTGCTCCGCCACCCCCAATTGGAGCTTTTGGATCTGGTGGACCTGGACCCGCGCGTGGTGCGTCTGTTTCAGCAATCGCCTCTTTTGCGGAGACTAAATGCCAATAGCCTTCATGATCGGCGGCTGCGGTATCATGCAGAAGACGCTTTCGCCTATTTGCGCGAACACCGGGACTTAAAGTATGACGTGATCGTGGCCGACTTGCCCGATCCTAGCGACGCACGGTTGAACAAGCTCTATACCGACGTGTTCTACGGCCTGGCGCTTCGCAACCTGAGCGAACACGGAGTGCTCGTGACGCAGGCAACCAGCCCTTTCTATGCGCGGGAGGCCTTCTGGTGCATCGCCCGCACGATGCAGGCGGCGGTTGAGAAACATCAAAAAGCCGGAGGGCCCGCACGCCGCATCATTCCTTATCACGTTCATGTGCCGAGCTTTGGCGATTGGGGCTTTGTGCTCGCGGTCCCGGCCGACGCTCCCTCCGAATGTCGGCTCCCCTGGCAAGGCCGATTTCTTACCGAGGAGATCTTCGCGGCTGCCCGCCGTTTTCCACCCGATAGCGGCCCGGTAACGACGGGCGTCAACCAGATCGATAATCCGATCCTGATCCGTTATCATCGGCAAGGGTGGGCTCACTGGAACGAATAAGGCGCGAACCGAAAGCCACCAACCGGCACGGCATAACCGTTCTATGCATCAGCTTTTGGCGCCAGGCAGGTTGTGTTAACCGACCAAGGGGTTACGTCTCGTCGCCGGCCATGATTGGCGTCTTGCGCCGCTCGCGATTGATTTCTTGAAATACCTGGGCCGCAATTTCAAAAGAATGTAACCGTGCGGCATGGTCGAACATTTGCGCTGTCGCAATCACCTCGTCGGCCTGCGTTTCTGCAAGCAGCTCCTCCAATCCTTGCCGAAGAGTCGAGGCGGAGCCAACCACGGAATACCGCGTCAGGCGTTCGATGTGCGCTTGCTCGCTGGGCGACCAGCGCCCTTCCATACTTGCAACCGGCGGCGGAACTTCGCTGGGCTTGCCGCGAATGAGGTTCAGAAACTGTTGCTGCAACGAGGTGAACAACCGCTTGGCCTCGGAGTCGGTATCAGCGGCGAAAACGTTGACGCCGATCATCACGTAAGGCTTCGTTAGCGAAGCCGACGGTTGAAATCGTGTCCGATAAAGCTCCAAAGCTGCGTGCAGATGGTCCGGCGCAAAGTGCGAGGCGAAGGCGAACGGCAATCCCAGCCGGGCCGCCAGACCGGCGCTGAACAGGCTTGATCCCAATAAGTAGATCGGCACGTCCAAACCCTCGCCAGGGATCGCCCGCACAGGTTGCCCCGGCGAGGACGGTCGAAAGTAAGCCTGCAACTCCAGCACGTCGTCAGGAAACGTGTCGGCGCTGTGGGGCGTTCGTCGCAGGGCGAGCAACGTAGCCATATCGCCTCCCGGCGCGCGTCCCAAGCCAAGATCGATCCGCCCAGGATAAAGCGTTTCCAGCGTTCCAAACTGCTCGGCAATGATAAGCGGCGCATGGTTGGGCAGCATGATGCCTCCCGAGCCAACGCGAATCCGCTCGGTCCCGCCCGCCACATAACCGATCAGCACGGCGGTCGCCGAGCTGGCGACGCCGGGAATACTATGGTGCTCGGCCAGCCAATATCGGTGATACCCCCATGCTTCGGCATGTCGGGCCAGATCCAAAGTGTTGACAAACGACGTGGCGGGCGAACCGCCGACGGGGATCGGCGCAAGGTCCAGCACCGAGTAACGAACTGCAGACATGGTTTCCATTCCTACGGTTCCCCAAGAGACCAGCGGCGCCGCCCATCTTTCGATATTTGACGAATATCGAACAAGGCGCTATAAAGTATCTTAGGCAGGTCACGAACATGAGACAACTTCGTCATCCCGCGCCCGACGAGATTACGCTGCCCCGCGTGCTGGGAGCGCTAAGCGACCCGGCGCGGCTGGCCATTGTCGCTAAACTGGCCGATGGCCGCGAGCATCCCTGGAGTGATCTCGACGTCGGTGTGGGGCCTTCGACGCTCAGCCACCATGTGCGCGTGCTACGCGAGGCGGGCATTATCAATCATCGCAAGGAAGGGACGCGCTGCGTCGTCGCGCTTCGCCCTGACCTGGAGGACGTCTTTCCCGGCTTGCTCTCCTCCGTGCTCAAGTTCGCGAAAGCTAAGGATGCGCACAGCCGGGCTCGCTGAGTTTCTGCTTTTGGAAGGAGCAAACCATGCGCACGTTTCTGTTGACCAAGCCCGAGGGCATTGACAGCTTAACCCTGGCCGAGGCGCCAACGCCGTCGCCGCAGCGGGGCCAAGTGCTTGTTAAGTTGCACGCTGCGTCGCTCAACTACCGCGACCTACTAATCATTCACGGACGTTACGGCCGCGATTCTTTCCGTCCGGGTCTTGTGCCGTTGTCGGACGGCGCCGGCGAAGTGGTGCAGGTTGGCCCCGATGTACCCCGCTTCAAGCCGGGCGACCGTGTGGCCGGAATCTTTCATCAGGCCTGGCTTGGAGGCGAAGTTTCCGACGCCATCTTGGGAAGCGCCCTGGGCGGCGATCTGGACGGCGTGCTTACCGAGTATCGGGTATTTGAGGCTGACGGGCTTGTACACCTGCCGGCGCATTTGTCTTACGAAGAGGGGGCGACGCTGCCTTGCGCCGCCGTAACGGCGTGGAATGCGCTCTTTGGTCATCGACCGGTGCAACCGGGCGATGTTGTACTCACTTTGGGCACAGGCGGCGTTTCGGTCTTCGCTCTGCAATTCGCCCACGCCGCCGGGGCGCGCGTAATCGCCACATCGTCATCGGATGAGAAATTGGAACGCGTGCAGGCGCTGGGCGCTTCCGACGTAATTAACTACCGGCGCACTCCCGAATGGGACGAAGAGGTCTTGCGCTTGACCGAAGGGCGCGGAGTGGATCACGTTGTCGAGGTTGGCGGGGCGGGCACCTTGCCGCGTTCCCTGCGAGCCGTGCGCCGCGGCGGCCAAGTCCACGTTATTGGCCTCTTGGCGGGCGGTGGAGAAATCGATCCGATGGTGGTGCTCGGCCGCAGTATCATCATGCGGGGAATCTATGTCGGCTCGCGCGAGATGTTCGAGGCCATGAACCGTGCGATTACGGTCCAAAAGTTGCGACCGGTCATCGACCAGGTATTTCCCTTTGAACAAGCAGCCGACGCCTACCGGCGCCTGGAGTCGGGGGCGCACCTGGGCAAGGTGGTTATCCGGATTGCTTAGCTCCATCTACCCTGGTTAGGGAGTTCAACGCTATGGAGACCCGTCAAATTGGATCGCTGCGTGTCTCGGTTCTGGCCTTAGGGTGCAACAATTTCGGCTGGCATATCGACGAAGCGGCCTCACGCGAAGTTGTGGCGGCGGCCTTGGACGCCGGCGTAACGCATTTCGATACGGCCGATGTTTACGGCAACACCCAAAGCGAAGAGTTCTTAGGGAGGGCGCTGGGCAAGCAGCGCGACCGTGTTGTCATCGCCACCAAGTTTGGCTGGAAACTCGATGACGAACGCCAAGGCGCCAAACCGGCCTACGTCAAGCGCGCCGCGGAAGACAGCCTGCGCCGCCTGGGGACCGACTGGATCGACCTCTACTATTTGCACACGCCCGACGAGAACACGCCCATTGCCGACACCCTCGGAGCGCTTAACGAGTTGGTCCAGGCCGGCAAAGTCCGTGAGATCGGTTGCTCGAACTTCTCGTCCGAGCAACTGCGGGAGGCCAACGCCGCCGCTCAGGGTGGAGCCCGATTTGTCGCCGTGCAGAACGAGTTCAGCTTGTTGCACCGTGAGCCAGAGCAAGGCATGCTCCCAACCTGCAAAGAACTAGGCGTGGCCTTTATCCCCTATTTTCCGTTGAAGAGCGGTCTTCTGACAGGCAAGTATCGTAAAGGCGTCACACCGGCCGAAGGACGCTTGAGTGGGAAAAAAGGGAGCTTCTTCGAAGGAATGGGAAAAGCGCTGCTGACGGAAGAAAACCTGGACCGAGTCGAGCGGCTGATCCAATTCGCCGAGGCGCGCGGACGCACCATTTTGGACCTGGCGTTTGCGTGGCTCTTGGCGCATGAGCCAGTGGCGTCGGTCATCGCCGGCGCAACCAAGCCCGAACAAGTTCACCTGAATGCTCGGGCCGTGCAATGGAAGCTAACCGACCAAGATCTTGCCGAATTGGAAACGGTGCTTGCGTAACGCTCGCGCGGGCGCTGCGGCCGACTGGCCGCAATCTTGGCTAAGCGTCTGACCCGGTTGCAAGAGCGCCCAATTTTTCCGACGTGCTTTCGGCGCGTCGGGCGTAATGCGGGTCTCCCCTTTTGAGCGCGGCGCGCTGGTGCGCCGCGCAGATAACCGATGACGGGCTACTCGAACGTGAGCAACAAGTCGCCCGTCTCGATCTGGCTGCCAGGGTGAATGTAGACCTGGGCGATCTTGCCGTCTTGCTCGGCGTAGAGGGTGGTTTCCATCTTCATCGCTTCCAGGCTGAGGAGCTTCTGGCCTTTGCTGACCTGGTCGCCAGGCTGCACAGCCACGGTCACGATGATGCCAGGCATTGCAGCGCCGATCTGCTTGGGATCGCCAGGATCGGCCTTAAGGCGTTTTTGGGTTTCAGCCTCCAACGTGTGGTCGACCACGCTCACCGACCGCGGTTGGCCGTTGAGTTCGAAGAATACGGTCCGGCGGCCGTCGGAGTGCGGCTCGCCCACGGCCAGGAACTGGATAATGAGCGTCTTGCCGGGTTCGATCTCGACCGCCACTTCTTCCCCCCGCTGCATGCCATAGAAGAACAGCGGCGTGGGCAGCATGCTGGTGTCGCTGTACTTGTTCTGGTGCGCGGCGAAATCTTCAAACACCTTGGGATAAAGCACATACGAGAGAATCTCTCGCCGGCTGGGTTGGCGCCCCAGGAAGCGTTCGATCTCTTTGGCGGCGGCTTCAAAATCGGTAGGAGGAAACGCAGCGCCGGGGCGACCTTCCAAGGGCTTTTCACCGCGCAAGATGCGTTCAACCACCAAGGGCGGGAACCCGCCGGGCGGTTGGCCCATCTTGCCGCCAATCAGATCCTTAACCGAGGCGGGGAAAGCCAATTCGCGCGAGGGATCAAGCACGTCGTCGGGCGTCAGATTGTTGGCGACCATGAACAAGGCCATATCGCCCACCGCCTTCGAGGTGGGCGTGACCTTCACAATATCGCCGAACATCGCGTTGACCTGCGCATAAACGCGGCACACCTCGGCCCAACGGTCGGCCAATCCCAAAGCCTGCGCCTGATAGTACAGGTTGGTGTACTGCCCGCCGGGCATTTCGTGTTCGTACAAGTCGGCGGTGGCGGGAAGCACCGGGCTTTCAAAGGGCGTGTAGAACTCGCGGACGGAGCGCCAGTAGTCGGCAATGGCGTCCAGATGCGCCAGATTAAGCTCGGGATTGCGGTCGCTGAACTGAAGCGAAGCCACCAGTGTGTTGAGGTTCGGCTGGCTGGTGCCTCCCGACATGGGGGCCATCGCCGCGTCGGCAATATCGAGATCGACCTCGGCGCCTTCAAAGATAGCGCCTGCCTGAATGCCCGCCGTATCATGCGTGTGGAAGTGAATCGGAATGCCCACTTCCTGCTTGAGCGTTTGGATCAGCCGACGGGCCGCAAGAGGCTTGCACAAGCCAGCCATGTCTTTAATAGCCAGAATGTGCGCCCCCATCTTCTCCAGCTCTTTGGCCAGGTTCACATAGTACTTGAGGTCGTACTTGGTGCGGCGGGGATCAAGAATGTCGCCGGTGTAGCATATGGCGGCCTCGCAGATTGCGTTGGTCTGGAGCACGGCCTCCATCGCCACGCGCATGTTCTCGGTCCAGTTGAGAGCGTCGAAGACGCGGAACACGTCGATTCCCGCTTGCGCCGCCTCTTCGACAAACGCCTGCACCACGTTGTCGGGATAGTTCGTGTAGCCCACTGCGTTCGAAGCCCGCAGCAGCATTTGGAACAAGATGTTCGGAATCTTCTCGCGCAATTGCGTTAAGCGGCGCCAAGGCGATTCTTTGAGGAACCGCATGGAGGTGTCAAACGTGGCGCCGCCCCACATTTCCAGCGAGAAAAGTTGCGGGCAAAGCCGAGCGTAGGCCTCGGCAATGTTCACCAGGTCATAGGTGCGAAACCGCGTAGCCAGCAGCGACTGGTGGGCGTCGCGGAACGTCGTGTCAGTGAGCAGCAGCGGCCGTTGCTCGAGAATCCAGCGACTGAACTTTTCGGGGCCAAGTTGCTGGAGACGTTGGCGCATACCGTCGGGGATCGGCCCATTGGCGTCGTAGTGAGGCAGCGGCGCCGGTTCGCGTCGCAAGGCCACAGGCCGGTCTTTGACCAACGGATTGCCGTTCACGGCGATTTCGCCCAGGTACGTAAGCAATTTGGTCGCCCGGTCGCGCCGGCGGGGGAATTGGAACAACTCGGGGGTTTCGTCGATGAACCGGGTCGTGCATTGCCCCGCCTGGAACGTGGGGTGCATGACGAGCTTCAAGAGGAAGGGGATGTTGGTTTTCACCCCCCGCACGCGAAACTCCTGCAGGACTCGCTCCATGCGCAGAATGGCGTCGATAAACCGCCGGCCGCGGGCGGTCACCTTGACCAGCAGCGAATCGTAATACGGGTTCACCACGGCGCCAGAAAACGCGGTGCCCGCGTCCAAGCGAATGCCCATGCCGCTGGCGGACCGGTAGTGCGTCACGCGGCCATAGTCTGGCATGAAGCCGTTCTCGGGGTCTTCCGTTGTGACGCGGCACTGAAGCGCGTAGCCCGTAACTTTCACCGAGTCTTGCGTGGGCAATGCAATCTCTTCGTGATGAAGCGGTTCACCTTGAGCGATCAGGATTTGCGATTTGACAATATCCACGCCGGTGACTTCCTCGGTCACCGTATGCTCTACCTGAATGCGCGGATTGACTTCGATGAAGTAGAACTGCCCCGTGTCTTGGTCGAGCAAGAATTCCACGGTGCCGGCGTTGCAGTAGTTGACCTGCCGGCCAATCGCAAGGGCAGCTTCACAAAGCTCGTCTCGGATTTTCGGGTCAAGATTCGGAGCAGGGGCGATCTCCACCACCTTTTGATGCCGCCGCTGCACCGAACAATCGCGCTCAAAGAGATGAATCAGATTGCCATGCTTATCGCCAAGCAGTTGCACCTCTAAGTGCCGAGCGCGCTCGATGTACTTCTCGATGAATACATCGCGCGAGCCAAAGGCGGTCAGCGCTTCGCGCTGCGCCTGCTGAAATGCATCTTCAAACTGCTCAGGCAGGCGCACCACACGCATGCCGCGTCCGCCGCCGCCATGAGCCGCCTTCAAGATGACCGGGTATCCGAGCTCTTCAGCCGCTTGGAGCCCTTCGTCGGCGGTGGCCAAGGCCCGTTCGCTGCCGCCTAAGACAGGCACGCCCGCCTTTTTAGCGATCTCGCGCGCGGTGGTCTTGTCGCCCAATTGCTTTAAGATTTCCGCCGTGGGGCCAACAAATGTAATTCCTGCATCCTGACAGGCTTGGGCGAAATCCGCATTCTCCGAAAGGAAGCCATACCCAGGATGAATGGCGTCCACGCCGCGTTCGAGCGCCAAGTGAATGATGCCGGGAATATCCAGGTACGCTCGAATCGGCTCGCCCGGATTGCCAATCTCGTACGCCTCGTCGGCCTTAAAACGATGCAGGGCGAAACGATCCTCGTGGGCGTAAATGGCCACAGTCCGCACGCCTAGCTCATGAGCGCTGCGGAAAATGCGAATCGCGATTTCGCTTCGGTTGGCGGCCAGCAGTTTGGTGATCTTCGGCATAAAGACAAAAGGAGCGTCGTAAGCGTGGATCAAGGCACAGTGGCGCCGGCACGAACCAGCCCTTGCTGGAGACAATTCCGACCTGAGCCAGAGGCGAACAGCCTCCGGATCTTCAGGGGAGGCGAACACGCCCCGCGGCGCGCCGATTTTCGAAGGCTGTTAATGCCCAGCTACTATGGGGGGGAGGCCGGAATTGCGTTGCCTGCGTTGGGAAATGGCGCAGGATATGGCCGCACACCTAAATTCATTCGCCGTATGATACCCCTAAGAGTTATGCGCCTGTAGTGCCCCTCGCGCGGCGCTCGTCCGCTACTTCTCGCTCTTGGTTTCTTCTAACACCAGCGCCGCCGAGTTCAGGCAGTACCGCAGCCCTGTCGGCTCTGGCCCATCTTCAAACCCGTGCCCTAAGTGGGCGTTGCAACGGCTGCACA
>CAYWIS010000018.1:31328-49994 GCA_964458385.1 uncultured Pirellulaceae bacterium | reverse complement strand
CGAGGGGCGGCCGCCTAGTCCGGGGCGGCAAATTGGTTTGCTGCTGGAAGTTGTGGGGCTGGTGCTGGTGCTGTCGGGACTGAGCATCGGTTTTGGCGCCGTCACCGGATGGCTGCGCATGAACCCCGCCGAACCGGTGAACGCCATCTTCTTCTGGGCTGTCATTATCGGCCTGCAAGATTTAATGCTGTGTGTGTGGCTCGTGGCGGTATTGCCGACTTCGTGGCTACGACTACTGCCCGGCGCCGAGGCTTTCCAAATGATGTTGCGGCTGATCGCGCGGGCGTTGCCCTTGGCGGTCACATGGTTGGCGACGCGCATTTCGGCCGAGCACCGGGCGATTTTGGCGCGGCTACGCGGGACGCTGCAAAGCTGGAGTTGGGTTTATGGGAAAATGCGCCTATGGAAATTCATCACCTTAACGCAGCTCTTTGCCGTTGCGTACAACGTGGGCGCCATCCTAGCGTTTGTGGGAATTTCCTACGGCAATGATCCGGCGTTCGGTTGGAAAAGCCGTTTGCTGACCGCCGAGCAATTGCACGCCTTGGTGCGAATCCTTGCGGTTCCTTGGAGTTGGTTTTGGCCGGCCGCCGCGCCAACGCTTGAACATATTCAGTTGACGCGGTTCTCTAGCCTCGATCCGCGCTACGCCGAGAGCTTCGAAAGTCGCGTGGGTGAGGTGGACGCCTGGTTGTTGTGGTGGCCGTTTTTGTTGGCGTGCTTGTTATTTTACGGACTGGCGCCGCGGATTGCGACGCTCGCTTTTTCGCAGTGGCGCCTACGCCGGGCGCTGGCGGGAGTGAAGCTGGACCACGGCGACTTTTATAAGCTCAAAGATCGTCTGACGCGTCCGCTGGTCGAAACCCAAGCCACCGCGCCAGAAGTGGGCGAGGAGGCAGCAGCGGTTACTCCGCGCGTCCCCCAGGAGACGCCGCTTTCGGTTGTTACCGAGCCTGCCCGTCAAGCAAAGCCCGCGCCTCGTGTGTCGGCGGAGCTTGCGCCGCCAGCTCACACGGTGGAGGTGGAACGGCCCGCGCCGCGTCTGGATACGAAGCCAACAATGGCGCCGGCTGCTGAATCGCCACCGCTGCGCCGCATCGAGCCGCGTCCACCGGCGCGAACCTCCGCGCCGGCGAATGCAACGTCCCCAGCGCCAGCAACAACCGTTGCGACGCCCGCGGCGCCTCCTGCCCGTTATGTCGTGCAATGGGCCGGGGTGAATCTTGCGCGTGATGACATGGGCCGTCTGGTGCGCGAGCGTTTGGGAGTAGTCCCTGCCGAGGTGTTTACGGTGGGCGACCTGTCGTGGCGAGGCGACGACGCGGCCTTAGCCGCCCTGGAGAGGAACGGCCAGGGCGAAGTGCTCATGGTAGTCGAATCATGGGAGCCTCCCATTGCCGACTACCTGGACTTTCTGTCGGACCTGCGGAAAGCGGTCGGCCGAGAGCGAATGATTGTTGTGCTGCTCTACAATCGTGATCCGCAGGGCCAGCCGGTTCCGCCGCGTCCGCGCGACGTGCAAGTCTGGCGCGACCAGATTGCCAGTCTGGGCGACCCCTGGATGTGCGTTGAGGAGTTGATCGAGCGTCGCGACGAAGCGTTGCGCTAAGGGGCTCTGTGACCGCCCTGGAAGCCGTACCACGGGCGCTGGCCGCCGTCGCCCACGGTATACGTTTCGCTTTCGGACCGTTTGGCGGCTTACCTTTGGCATTTGGCAATTCGTATTCCGTTTCTTTACTTATGGCGCATCCCGTTTTCGTCGTCGTCGGCAACGTGAATCGCGGCAAGTCGAGCATTGTTTCGACTTTAGCGGCCGACGATTCGGTGCGCGTATCGCCGGTCCCCGGTACGACCCGGGCGTGCCGCGAGTTCCCGATGCGGGTCAACGGCGAAACGCTCTACACGCTGATCGATTCGCCAGGGTTCGAGCGGGCCCGGAAGGCGTTGGCGTGGCTCGAGGAGCATCAGACCGCCACGTCCGATCGGCGGAAAGTTGTGGAGGAGTTCGTGCGTGTCCATAAAGACACGGGCGAGTTCCCTCAAGAATGCGAACTCCTTCAGCCTGTGCTGCAAGGGGCGGCCATTTTGTACGTGGTGGACGGCTCCAAGCCTTTCAGCCCGCGGTACGAGGCCGAGATGGAAATCTTGCGGTGGACCGCGCAGCCCCGCATGGCCTTGATCAACCCCGTGGAGAAAAGCGGCTCGTACCAGGAATGGCGGAACGTACTGGACCAATACTTCAATATGGTCCGTGTGTTTGACGCCCACCTGGCCACGTTCGACCAACGAGTGCAACTGCTCGGCACGTTGCGGGAATTGAAAGAGGAATGGCGGGCGCCACTGGACCGTGCGATCGAAATTCTCAAGGCTGATCGGCGGCGCGCACTGCACGATAGTGCGGTAATCATCGCCGACATGCTGGTCGATATGATGGTGCTCGTCGCCGAAAAGCCGATCTCCGAATACGCCGACCCCGAGCGTTACAAGCCAGAGCTGCGCGAGAAGTATCACGACAAGCTCCGCCATCGCGAAGTCAAAGGCCATAGCGAACTGCGTAAAGTTTACGCCCACCGGGAACTCGAGGTAGAAGCTGGCGAACTGACGCTGGTGGAGGACGACTTGTTCTCCGAGGCGACGTGGTCGCAAATGGGGCTGCGCAGCGCCCAAGTGATTGCAGGGGGCGCGTCGGCCGGAGCCTTGGCGGGCGGCGTATTGGATGCGGGCGTGGGAGGCACTTCGTTCCTGGCGGGAACCATTCTCGGCGGCATGATTGGCGGCGCCGCCGCCTGGTATGGCGCCAAAAAGCTGCCCGAAGTCAAGTTGCATATCTTGCCGCACGTCGGCCGGGCGCTGCGGATCGGGCCGATGAAGAACCCGAACTTTCCGTGGATCGTGTTGAACCGGGCGATACTCTATCACGAGGTGGTTTCACATCGGGCCCACGCCCGGCGCGATAAGGTAAGCCTTGCCGCGATCCAAGAAGGCGAAAGCCGAGTATCCAAGTTGCCCAGCGAACTGCGCAACAAAATCGAAAAACAGTTCGCCATTCTCCGCAAACCGCGTCCGTTGCAGGCCGTGCAATTACAAACTGAACACGCGGTTCGGCGCAATCTGGTGGAGTTGATCGAACAGGCGTTGGACCCCAGCGCATCGGCCCCCGCCAAGCCGTAGAATGCGGCCTGCATTGGGGCTGCCCCCTTTCCTTGCACGCGGCGGTTCAACCGGCGCCATGGCTGACTGGCTTCCGCACTGGCATCCTGTTCTGTACGCCTTGCTCGCCGGGGTGATGACTTGGAGCGTTACGGCGTTCGGGGCTGCGCTGGTGCTATTCTCGCGGCGCGTGAACCAAAAGCTCTTGGACGCCATGTTGGGCTTTGCCGGGGGAGTGATGGCGGCCGCCAGCTTTTGGTCGCTCTTGGCGCCGGCGATCGCCATTGCGGAGTACCGGCCCGAGCCGTCTTGGCTGCCAGCGCTGGTGGGCTTTGTGCTGGGAGGATTGGGAATTGCAGGGCTCGACAAAGTTTTGCCGCACTTGCACCCCGATTTGCCGCGCGACCAGGCCGAAGGTCACAAGACCTCCTGGCGCCGCAATACCCTCTTAGTATTGGCGATTACGCTCCACAACATTCCCGAGGGCTTGGCTGTGGGCGTTTCGTTTGGCGGCGTCGAACTCGGCCTGCCGTCGGCCACGTTCGATAACGCCCTGATGCTGGCGGTGGGAATCGCCATTCAGAACTTTCCCGAAGGAATTGCTGTCGCGATGCCCCTGCGTGGCGATGGCGCGCCGCGTTGGAAATGCTTCTGGTATGGGCAGCTTTCGGCCGCCGTAGAGCCGGTCGCCGCCGTGATTGGCGCGGCGGCGGTCGTTTACGCCGCGCCAGCCCTGCCGTACGCTCTTGCGTTTGCCGCCGGCGCGATGATCTTTGTGATCGTCGAGGAATTGATTCCTGCTTCCCACCGGGCAGGCAATGTCGACTGGGCGACCTTCTGGTTCATGGCCGGCTTTGCCGTGATGATGACGCTCGATGTCGCATTGGGCTAACCACCGGAAGCTACGATAACGCCGGCTCCAGCGCCTGCGGCTCGTCGGCCAACGAGGCATGGTGTTCGCGGCGTGCTTCGGCTTCGGCCTCGGGCGAGAACCGCACGGCCAGCGTCAAGAGCGAGCTCAGCGTGACCACAAAGCCCAACACCAGCAAGGCTGTCGGCCAAGGCAGCGTGCTCTTAAAGAGGAACCCGGCGGCGACGGCTCCCGCATTGCCGCCGGCGCCGATAATGCCGGCCACCGCGCCCAGAGCTTTCCGGTTCACAAAGGGCGCTACCGAGAACGTAGCGCCTTCCGCCATTTGGACAAACAAGCTGAATACCACCAGGGCCGGCAAGGCGAACAAGAGCAACCGCATCTGCGAGAAGAACATCAGCGCGACGCCCTCGCAGAACAACGTGACAAACAGCCACAGAACGCGGCCTTGCAATCCCCAACGCATGCCGAATTTGTCGCCAAAGACTCCGCCCAGCGTCCGGGCAAAGAGGTTCATCAAACCGAACGACGCCGCGACTAGTCCCGCAGCGCTCACACCCAAGCTAAAGTAATCTGCAAAATAGAGCGCCGCGATGTTGTTGATCGTCAACTCTACGCCAAAGCACGCGCCGTACACCAGAAACAGCGCCCACACGCGGTAGTCTTTGCACGCCGTCAGAAAGGCGCCATCAGACTTCTTGGCTTTGGGTAGTTTGCCCGCCGCTCGCAACTCAGGAAAGTTGCCTTCGGGCGTGTCTTGCGTCAGGAAGTAGTAGGCAATGCCGGTCGCCATACACACCAAACCCGCGACGAACATTGCCCCGCGCCACCCCACGGCCTCGCTGAATCCACACACCGACACCAAGAACCCGAACAAGAGCGGCATGACGAACTGAGTGACGCCGCCTCCCAGGTTACCCCATCCCGCGCTGGTGGCGTTGGCCGTGCCGACAATGTTCGGCGCGAACATCACCGTTGTGTGATACTGCGTGATGACGAACGACGCGCCAATCATGCCGATCGCCAGCCGGAAGAGCAGAAATGATTCAAAGTTGTACGAAAGCCCAATGCCCATAACCGGCAGCGAGCCGATCACCAACAAGCCCGTATAAGTTCGCCGTGGGCCAACCCGGTCGCAGAGCCAACCGATCACCAGCCGCGATACGATCGTCGCCGCTACCGAGGCGATGATCGTCCACCCCACCTGCTCCTTGGTTAGCGCGAGCTCGTCGCGCACAACCACCATCAAGGGTGCGATACCAAACCAAGCAAAGAAACAAAGAAAGAAGGCGAACCACGTCATGTGGAACGCTCGGATTTGCGGCCTTCGCCACTGAAAGAAGTTTTCCCAAAGCTGGGAAGCTCTCGGATCAGAGGGCATCGATATGACTTAACGTGGGAGGGAACACGGAACGCACGGAACGCAAGCCCACGCGCGCTAACGCAGCGGACTACCGATTGGCCACAAGAAGAAACCTAGCGCGGCCCCACGGACGTACGCCGGGCGTTGCGGTGTCGCTCCCTGCCTCCGCCCCGTGCGGAGAGCGCACCGTCTTCGTCAGTGCGGGCTCTTTGCAAGCCGCGCGCCAACTTGGGTACGTTGACCGGCAAGACGCATTTACGTTGTTCAAGCTGTCATCATTTTTTCTATGGAGCAAAACACGGTCGTGTGTCGGTAGCCGGGAAACCCATGCTTCCTGCGGTCTATGAGATTGCCTGCCCTCTAGGCGATGGCGCCTACTTTCCTGGCACTCATCGCGGTGGTGCGCATCACTGGGAGGAGCCTCGCAAGAAAGTTCTCGCGTTGGCGTAACGATTTTTTTCTGCGGAAATCGCAAGGGTTTCGTCGAAGGCGTCTGATCTTCGTCCTGGCGTGGTACACCAATTGCGTTTCGGGCCAACCATCTACCGCGATGCCCATTTGGTTGAAGTGATAAACGCGCTGCGATGAATTCCTCAACAGCTTCTTTGCCCGACGCACCAACGTCGTTGGTCGCATTGTTGCTGGAGGATCAGCAGCAAGTGACCGCCGTGGCGAAGTTTGCCGCATGGAAAGACGCAACGCCTTCTCCGCCTGGCCAGCGCTACCGCGAATTGTTCCCAAGAACCCAACCGGGAGTTGGCCAACAATACGCCTTCGAAGTCGACTTGGACGCCTGCACCGGTTGCAAGGCATGTGTGACAGCGTGCCACCGACTCAACGGTCTCGATGACGGCGAAGCGTGGCGCACCGTTGGCCTGTTGCATGGCGGCGAGCCGCGTTTGCCCGTGATCCAGCACGTAACTACGTCGTGCCATCACTGCATTGAGCCAGGCTGCTTGGAAGGATGCCCAGTCAAAGCCTACGAGAAAGACCCGATTACCGGCATCGTGCGGCATTTGGACGATCAATGCATTGGCTGCCAGTATTGCATTTTCAAATGCCCTTACGACGCTCCCAAGTACAACCCGGCCAGGGGCATTGTCCGCAAGTGCGATATGTGCCACAGCCGCCTTGCGGTTGGAGAGCCGCCCGCTTGCGTTCAGGCTTGCCCCAACCAGGCGATTCGGATTGCGATTATCGACCGCGATGAGATCGCGCTCCAAAGCGAGAACAACCACTTTTTGCCGGGAGCGCCCGAACCGGGTTACACGCTTCCCACAACGCTGTACAAGACGCAACGTGCTCTGCCGCGCAACTTACTGCCAGCCGACTACTACGCCGCTCGGGCGGAACATACGCATACGCCGCTGGTGGCGATGCTGGTGTTAACACAAATGTCGGCGGGGGCATTCCTGGTAGATCAAGGGTTGCTGGCGTGGCTTGCACGCAGCCAGAGAGGTTCGCTTGCCGATGCGCCGCCCGTGCATCTGGTTGCGGCGTTGCTTTTAGGCTTGTTGGGACTTGCAGCCTCGCTACTTCACCTTGGCCGGCCGCGGTATGCGTTTCGTGCAGTACTGGGGCTACGCACCTCGTGGCTAAGTCGTGAGATTATCGCCTTCTCCGTCTTTGCGGCGTTGGCGTCGCTCTCCACCGCGGCCGCTTGGCTAGGAAGTAGTAATCTCGCTTGGCTTCCCCAGCGAGAACCCCTTGGAGCCGCCGCAGCGTTGGCGGGACTGGGAGCGATGTTCTGCTCGGTCATGGTCTATGTGGATACTGGCCGGGCGTATTGGAAGTTTTCGTTGACCGCGGCCAAGTTCTTCGGCACAGCGTTGGTGTTGGGCTTACCTGTCGTTTTGTTGATTGCGTTGGCCACCGCCGCGTGGTCGGAGCCGTTGACCGTGCGGCAGGTGATGTTGACGTATGGACGCTCGCTGTGCCAGGCCTTGGCGGCGGTCATGGTGATCAAGTTGGCAATCGAGGCGTCGATCTTTCGTCACTTGCGCGATCGGCGCCATACGCCGCTCAAACGTACTGCGCTCTTGCTTTCCGGTCCGCTCGACGTACTCACCATGAAGCGCTTCTTTGTGGGTGTGCTTGGCGGCGTGATTCTTCCTTTGGTGTTGGCGGGCGAAGACGTCTTGGCGGCGCCGCTTACGTACGCACCGCTATTTGTCGGTTTGACGGCGCTGCTCATGCTGGCGTTGTTGGTGGTTGGAGAATGGCTTGAAAGGCGTTTGTACTTTGCGGCGGTCGTCGCGTTGCGTATGCCAGGAGCGCCCGCCGCATGACGCCGCCTCGTAAACCTTTCAAATCGCTCCCCGCGCCCGCGAGTTGGCTCGGCCAGATGCGTCACTTGGTGCATCAGTCGCATGGGCCGCTAACCGCCGAGTTGGCCCTGCAGCCCGCGCAGTTCGGCTTGGGCTTGACGCCCGCTCGGTTACAGCCCGACGCCACAACGACCTCCGTATGCGGTTTCTGCTCAACCGGCTGCGGCCTGAGCGTGCACTTTCACAAAGGAGAAGCCATCAACGTGACCCCGGCGGCTGAGTATCCCGTGAATACTGGCGTAGCGTGCCCCAAGGGCTGGGAATCGCTGGCTGTGCTCAAAGCGCCGGACCGAGCTACAACGCCTCTGTTACGCAATCGACGCGGCCGCCTGGCCCCGGTCGATTGGGACGCCGCCCTCCGCACATTTTGTGATCGCTTTCAAGCGATTGGCCGTCAATACGGCCCCGAGTCGGTCGCCTTTCTGAGCACGGGTCAGATCGCCACCGAAGAAATGGCGCTCCTTGGCAGCCTGGCGAAATTCGGCATGGGCATGTTGCATGGCGACGGCAACACCCGGCAATGCATGGCGACGGCGGTCGTCGCCTATAAACAGGCCTTCGGATTTGACGCGCCCCCGTACACGTACCGCGACTTGGAAGAGTCCGATGTCATCGTGCTGGTGGGCGCCAACGTGTGTATTGCCCATCCGATCCTCTGGCAACGAATTCTGCGGAATCGGCGGCGGCCGGAAATCTTGGTCGTTGATCCCCGCCGCACCGAAACCGCCATGGCCGCCACTCAGCACTTAGCCCTGCGGCCCAAGTCCGACATGACGTTGCTCTACGGACTGGCCCATCTGCTGGTGCGTGAAGGGTGGATCGACGAGAACTTTATTCGCGGGCACACCACAGGGTTTGAGGAGTTCCGGGCTCATGTAGAGAATTTCCCGCCCGCACGGGTCGCGGCGGAGACGGGCCTAGACGAAGAAGCGCTGCGCCGGGCAGCCGAAGTGATCGGTCGAGCGGAACGCGTTTCGTTCTGGTGGACGATGGGAGTCAACCAGAGTTATCAGGGCGTAAGGACGGCGCAAGCCATTATCAACCTCGCCTTGATGACCGGCAACATCGGTCGCCCCGGAACCGGCGCCAACTCGATCACCGGCCAGTGCAACGCCATGGGCTCGCGGCTGTTCAGCAACACCACGAATCTCTTGGGCGGCCACGACTTTACCAACTTAGAGCATCGCAAGAAGATCGCCCGCATTTTGGACATCAACGTCGCCCGCATTCCCGAACAGAATAGCTGGGCCTACCCCGAGATCATGGAAGGCATACTCGCCGGCAAGATTAAGGGGTTATGGGTTGTCGGCACAAACCCGGCGCATTCCTGGATCAACCAGAATGTAGCGCGCGATATTCTCAGTCGGTTGGAGTTCCTGGTCGTGCAAGATATGTATTATACGACCGAAACGGCCAACGCGGCCGACCTGGTGCTTCCCGCCGCCGGTTGGGGAGAGAAAGAGGGAACGTTCATTAACTCCGAACGGCGCGTAGGATTGATCAAGAAGGTGGCGGCAGCGCCGGGGCAGGCGTTGAGCGACTTCTCGATCTTCCGGTTGGTCGCCCACTACTGGGGCTGCGGCGAGATGTTCTCTCGGTGGACCGATCCCGAAGCGGTCTTCCACCTGCTCAAAAAGTGTACGCGCGGCCAGCCGTGCGATATCTCGGGCATTCGCGACTATCGCATGCTCGATACGTGCGGCGGAATCCAATGGCCGTTTCCCGAAGGCGCAACCGACACCTCCGAACGTCGGCTCTTTGAAGACGGCCAGTTCTATCACGCCGACGGTCGGGCCCGCTTCTTGTTTGAAGCGCCGCGCGACGCTTCCGAAAAAACCAATGCTCGTTACCCGCTGCTGCTGCTCACCGGGCGCGGCAGCGCCGCCCAATGGCATACCCAAACGCGCACCAGCAAATCGGCGGTGCTGCGAACGATGTATCCCCAGGGGCCTTATGTAGAGATCAATCCTCACGACGCCCGGCAATCGGGCGTCAAGCCAAATCAGGCGGTCGTCGTCGAATCGCAACGCGGCCGAATCAAGGCGACCGCCTTTGTCACAACCAGCGTTCCGCCGGGACAGGTGTTTCTGCCCATGCACTACGAGCAAACCAATCAACTAACGCACGCCCATTTTGATCCGTACTCACGTCAGCCGTCCTACAAGGATTGCGCGGTCAACGTTCGTCCGCTAACCAACGCCGACGACGTTTAACCACGGCCCGATCGCCATCCGCCCAGGGCAACGGCTCCCCACACAAAGTTCGGAACGACGCAGAACCATGGCGCAAAACAACGGCTTTACCCCAGAACAACAAAACTATCTCCAAGGCTTCGTGCTTGGCGCCGACGTGGCGCGGGCGGTGCGTGGGTTGCCAGTGCTTTCGGGATGTGCGGCGCAGGCGGCCCCTCAAGCCGTAGTACGGCTTGGCCCGCCTGCCGCCACGGCGGTTGGCCCGGATGCGGCGCACCTATCGGCCCAAGAACGCTTTTTGGCTCAAGGCAAGAAGCTCTCGAAGGAGGAACAGGCCAAGCGAGAGCGCCATCCCTTCGAACTTTGGGATGTGATGCGCAAGAACGCGGCGGAAGCGAAGTTTCCCTCAGGAACCGATACGTTCCTTTACAAATTCCACGGCTTGTTTTATGTGGCGCCGGCCCAAAACGCCTTTATGTGCCGCCTGCGATTTCCTGGCGGCGGGGTATCGTCGCATCAACTGCGCGGCATCGCCGATCTCACGGAGCGCTACGCGGGCGGTTACGCCGACGTAACAACACGGGCGAACTTGCAACTGCGCGAGATCCGCGCCGAGAATGGCCCGCGGCTGTTGGAGGAGTTGATCGACTTGGGCGTCATTATTCGTGGTTCGGGCGCCGACAACATTCGCAACATCACCGCCAGCCCCACCAGCGGATTCGATCCCCAAGAGCTGATTGAGACGCTCCCATTGGCCAAAGAGTTACATCACTACATCTTACAACATCGGGAATTCTATGGCCTGCCCCGCAAGTTCAATATCGCCTTCGACGGCGGTGGGGCGATCCGAGCCTTGGAAGACACCAACGATATTGGCTTGACCGCCGTTCGGGTTGAAGAAGCGGCCGCCACAGCCGACACACCGGCGGGCGTTTACTTCGCGCTCAGCCTGGGCGGCATTACAGGGCATAAGGACTTTGCACGTCCAACCGGCATTCTGCTTCGCCCCGATGAGTGTATTGAGGCAACCGCGGCGCTAGTGCGGGTGTTCCTGGCTCACGGCGATCGTACGGACCGTAACCGCGCACGGCTCAAATACTTACTCGACGACTGGGGCGTGGAGCGTTATTTGGACGAAGCCCAGAAGCTGCTGCCGTTCCGCTGGCGCCGCTTCCCATGCGACCGTCTTGCGCCACGGCCGCCCGAAAATCGCATGGCCCATGTAGGCGTGCACCCTCAGAAACAAGCCGGGAAGTTCTATGTGGGCGTGGTGTTGCCTGTCGGCCGGATGACCGCGGCGCAAATGCGCGGGTTGGCCGACCTTGCCGACGAATACGGCAGCCGCTCGCTCCGGTTGACCGTGTGGCAAAACGTGCTGATTCCCGATCTGGGGGAATCCGTCCTTCCACAGACGCTAGCGCGATTGGAAGAACTGGGGCTGGATTGGCGAGCCAGCCACTTTCGCGCTGGGTTGGTCGCTTGTACCGGCAACGCCGGTTGCAAGTATGCCGGGGCGAACACCAAAGCGCACGCGATGATCCTGGCCGACTACCTCCAGGCGCGGATCGAATTGGATCAGCCCATCAACATTCACGTGACGGGCTGCCATCACTCGTGCGCTCAGCATTACGTGGGCGATATTGGCCTCTTGGCCGCCAGCGTTGAAGCTGGCGAAGAAATGGTCGAAGGATACCACCTGTACATTGGCGGCGGCTGGGACGACCGGCGGGCCATCGGACGCGAATTGTTCCGATCCGTTCCATTTTCCGACGCGCCGCCGGTGATCGCGCGGCTCATTCAGGGATACCTGAACAAGCGTCGCGACCCTCAAGAGTCGTTTACCGAATTTGCCCGCCGCCACACCGTGGAAGAACTTCAGACGCTGGCCAAAGAACCAGCGGGCCCCACGCTTTCCGCGTAAGCCACACCGAAATTCCTTTGCTGTCCAAAACGTCATGGCGACTTCACTACTTCCCCCCAGCGCACCATTCACGGCCGAACAGCGAGCGTGGCTCAACGGTTTCTTTGCCGGCCTGCTAGGCATGACGGACGATGCGCACCCGACCATCGCTGTTGCAGCAGAGCAAATGGGGGTGACCACACCAATCGCCACACCAACGGCGCCTTCGTCGGCGACAGAAACCGCCACAACGCCCGATTCGCCCGCAGCGGAGGAGAACCCACCCTGGCACGATCCGGCCCTTTCGCTCGAGGAGCGCACGGCGCTTGCTGAAGGTCGCCCCTTGGCCGATCGGCTGATGGCCGCGATGGCGCAGTTGGATTGCGGCTCCTGCGGCTATATCTGCCGCACGTACTCTCTCGCCCTGGCTTCGGGCGAAGAACGCAATCCAACGCTGTGTTCCCCCGGTGGAGCAGCAACCGCCAAGGCGCTTCGGCGCCTCTTGAAAGAAAACCCGGAAAGCGCCACCGCGCCGCCTAGCGAGATTGCCGCTAGCGTCGCCACCGCGGAAAGCCATCCTGCGGCGTCGACGTCGACCGTTCCCGCGCCGGTCTGGTCGCGACGCAATCCTTTTCCGGCGCGCTTACTCGGATCGCACAAACTGAACGGCCCCGAATCGCAGAAAGAGACTCGGCACGTTCGTCTGGACCTTTCGGGGAGCGGACTACGTTATCGGGTTGGCGACGCGTTGGGCGTCTACCCAACGAACTGCGACCATCTGGTGGGGCAGATCATCAATCTTCTAGGAGCCACGGGACAGGAAGTCGTGCGCTTGTCCAGCGGCATGGATGCCGCATTTTTTCAATTTCTGCGCGAAGCCGATTTGAAGAACGTCTCCGACGCCTTAATGGAGTTGTTGTTCAAATTGGCCGCCGCTCCCGAGGATCGTCGTCGCCTGCGCACCTTGGGCGAAAACGACGAACTGCTGGCGTCGATGGATGTACTTGACGCGCTGCAGGCGGCGCCCTCGGCACGGCCTACCCCCGCGGCGCTGGCCGAAACGCTCTCCCCCTTGGCGCCGCGGCTGTATTCGATCGCCAGTTCTCCTGCGGCCCACGGCAACGAAGTCCATCTGACGGTTGGAAAGGTGTTCTGGGAGCAGGGCGGGCGGTTACGCAAAGGGGTCGCTTCGACCATGCTGGCCGAGCGAGTTCGTGAGGGGGAATCGCTCCCCGTCTTCCTGCAACCTTCGCATGGGTTCACGCTTCCGGAGAACCCGGCCGCGCCCATCGTGATGGTTGGGCCGGGCACCGGAATCGCTCCCTTCCGTGGGTTTCTCCACGAACGTAAAGCGACGGGCGCCCCAGGAAAGAACTGGCTGTTCTTTGGCGATCAGCGAGAAGCCTGCGATTTTCTGTACCGCGACGAGTTGACCGCGTTGTGTGAGCAGGGGGTGCTAACTCGGCTAGATACGGCCTTCAGTCGCGACGGCGACGCTAAAGTGTACGTGCAGCACCGGATGCACCAGCACGGTGAAGAACTTTTCCGCTGGTTGGAAGACGGCGCCTATTTCTATGTGTGCGGCGACGCCGCGCGGATGGCCAAAGACGTGGACCGAGCCTTGCACGAGGTTGTGGAGCATCACGGCTGCCTCTCCGCGGAAGAAGCGAAATCCTACATTGCGAAAATGATCCAGCAGCGCCGCTACCTGCGCGACGTCTACTAACTCGCGGGCGCCGCAGGCCCATCCCCCAGCAACGGTCAACAAGGGTCTCCGCTTCGATTCACTTCGACCGTCGCGCCGCAAGCGCCCCGTTGGCTTGCAGCCTGACCAATCAGGAAGTGCGCAGCTTCCCGGCGGGCGTGTCGGCGGCAAGTTGGTCGATCATATCGCGCGTGGCGGCTTCCACGGCTTGTTGCCACGCCTGGGCGCCATAACGCGAGCGGTACGGTTCACGCTGATGAGCGAAGATAATGCCGCGCGAGTTGTTGACAATCGCCCCCAGGCCATGCGCATCGAATCCGGCCGCGACATCCTGAGCGTTTCCCCCCTGAGCTCCGAACCCCGGAATGAGAAACCAGGTGTGCGGCATGATCGTACGTAACTCCGCCAGTTGCTCGGGATAGGTAGCGCCCACGACCGCCCCCACCGCACCATAGCCGCAGGCGCCGGTGGTATCGCCAGCCAATTGCTCTACCTGATTGGCCACGCAGCGATAGAGCGGCCCGTCGGGACCGGGGTAATCTTGAAACATCCCGCCGCCTGGGTTGGAAGTCTTCACCAGCACAAAGATTCCCGAACCGGTTTGCTTGGCTCGGTTAATAAACGGCGTCAGGCTATCGTCGCCCAGGTAGGGGCTAACTGTTAGGGCATCGGCGCCCCAGGCGCTATCTTGCCCCAGATACGCCTCGGCATAGGCTTCGGCGGTTGTGCCAATATCGTTACGCTTGCCGTCAAGAATGACCAGAAGGTTCTTGCTGCGCGCGTAGCGCACGACCTCGTACAGTGCGGCCATCCCCTGAGGGCCATACTGCTCAAAGAAAGCGGTTTGCGGTTTTACGACCGACACCAGCCCGGCCACTGCGTCGATTACGCCACAACAAAACTTTTGAAAGGCGGCAGCCACCGCTGCACGATCGTTCCGGGACTCGGGCGCAAGTAGCCCCTCGGGCAACGACTCAGCTCGGGGATCCAAGCCCACAAGCACCGGGTTTCCGCAACGGCGCACCCCCGCGCTTAACGCATCGGCAAAATGCTGCATAAGTAACCAGGCTGACGATTGGAATGGGGAGAGCGAATGCTTGTAAGGCCTCATTCTAGGCCAATCGTTCCGCAGCAAAAGGAGCCTTCCTGCGCGTTCCGCGGTTGTGCAACAATTTTTCAACTTACGCGGGATGAGCCTGTCCGCCGCGGATATGCCGCTTCTCTTCCACCGTGCGCACGGCGCCTTGGGCCGGTGCGATGCCGCCGCCGTATTCGTCGGCCCAGACCTGCGTCAACTCGGCGCCAAACAACACAATAAGCGACGTGTAATAGACCCATACCAACATGCCGACCATCGACGCGGCGGCGCCGCCCCAACCGCCGCCCACGTCGGAGTTTTGCAGGTAGTAGCCGATCAAGGTCTTGCCGATGACAAACAGTAAGGCCGTGATAAAGGCCCCCACCCACACGTCTTTCCACCGCATCTTGGCGTCGGGAAGGATCTTAAACATTGCGGCGAAAAGCAGCGTCGCCACAATCAGCGACACGCTGTTATTCAGAAGCTCGCCCAGCACAACGCCGACCGTTCCAGGGTTCGAGCCGACGGCCAGATGCACCAGTTCGTCAATGATGGTTGTTAGCACCAACGACACCAATAACAGAAAGGCGATCACCACAATCATGCCCAATGTGAGCAACCGCTTGAAGAAAAACGTCCAAACGCCGCCGGAGTGCGGGTCCGGCTCGACTTCCCAAGCACGGTTAAGCGACGATTGTAAATGACCGAAAACCCCGGTAGCCGAGAAGATTAAGAGCGCGATCCCCGCAATGCGCGAAAACGGCCCAAGCCCGCCGACGACCGATTTTTCACTGGCCGCGCTAGCAACGCTTTCTAGCGAGGCGCCCGACCGGCCTGCGTCACCCACGTCGGCCATTGGTTCTTGCTCGGTGGGAATGCCGATCTGCTCGCTTACAATCCGGTGGACTTGTTCATGAGAGACGCCCAGCGCGTTGGCAAGGAAGAACACCATTACTAGCAAGGGCGGCAACGAGAAAATCGTGTAGTAGGCAATGGCGGCGCCGTTGGCCATGCACTCGTCATCAAAAAAGTCTTTCGCGGCGCGCCGCAAGAGGTGAAACAGCTTCATCGTCCAGGCTCTCCTGGCAAACTTGTAGGGACGGATCCCACGCACCGCGAACTCGGCGGCGTTTCGGCGTCCTGTCAGCGATATGCAAAACCTATTCCGCTTGCTGACGAAAGCGAAAAACGCGGAGCCAACGTCCTCCATTCGCCCAGCGAATAACCCACGCCCGGTTTTTGACGATGGGCCACGCAGGTCCGCATCTTTGCCACGCGTCGTTTTCCTTGGCAATCATTCGCCTTGTCGCAACTGCGCCGGGTGCTTATACTTCGCCACCTTGATCTGGCGGAGTATTGCACGGAGGCTGAAAATGCGTGCGACGGTAATGAGTTGGACCCTCTGGGCGGCGCTAACGTTGCCGGCCCTCGCTCAAACGAATGACGCGGGCGGCGGCTTCTCGGGCGCGTACGGCGGCGGCTCCTTCCAAGGCGGCGCTGCCCCAGCCACGTTGGAACCCACCGATGTGGCTCCAGCAGCCCGCGCCGCAACCACGACCGCGGGTCAAGCGGAGCCGGGCGGTACGCAACCACCTCCACGCGTTGCTCCCTCGGCCACCGCTCCGCAAGATCGCACGCTGCCCAACAGCGCCGGGCAAGTGTGGCGAGAGTACGACATTTCCACGTACACCGCCCGCGTAACGGACAAAGAACGGCCACAGCAGGCAATTATCGACTGGATCCTGCGCGAGACAGGCACCGAACTCTGGTTCTCCGAGCCGCTGGGAATCCTCAGCGCCGACCGCAACACGCTGCGGGTCTACCACACGCCCGAAGTGCAGGCGATTGTGGCCAATATTGTAGACCTGTTTGTTAACAGCCACCACGAATCGCACGCCTTTGCGGTGCGGCTGGTCACGGTTGGCAGCCCCAACTGGCGCACCAAGTTGTTGCCGCTCATGCGTTCCGTGCCAGTGCAGTCGCCGGGCCTCGACGCATGGCTTGTAACCAAGGAAAACGCCGCCATTATCCTGGCGGAGCTACGCAAGCGGTCTGACTTCAAAGAGCATAGCGCTCCCAACCTCCTGATCCACAACGGACAGCCGCAGATTTTGAGCAGCGTTCGTCCGCGCAGCTATGTGCGTTCGGTGTTCGCCACGCCGGGCGTGCCGCCGGGATATCAGTTGGAAATGGGCCAGGTCGAAGAGGGCTACTCGCTGGAGATTTGTCCCTTGCTGAGCACCGACGGTCAAAACGCCGATGTGGTGCTCAAGTGCCAGGTTGATCAGGTCGAACGCTTCGTGCCCATTGTGATCGAGGTGCCGACCGTGACCGAACGCCAACGGGTTCAAATTCAAATTCCCCAGGTCACGGGCTGGAAACTTCACGAGCGTTTCCGCTGGCCCACATCGCATGTGTTGGTTCTCAGCCGCGGTGTGGTGGCCTCACCCACAACCAAGCCGACCGGCGCGGCCACGCCCACGCTCAATCCGTTCTCCAACGACAACCCGCGAGCCGACGCACTCTTGTTCCTCGCGAGCAACGGCGTAGCCAGTCAGACGCTGGTCGATCCTCAACGCGCCGCGCAAGCCTACGACCCCAACACCCGCGGCCGGTACTAAAGCGAGTTGGGTCGCTTGCCCTCAGCCGCTCGCCGCAATAGCCAAGTGCAGGCGCGAGGGAACCGTGAGAAATAGACGCTCGTCGGAGGCGATGTCGAGCAGGATCGCCGTCGCCTAATCGGTTCGGCACAAGGCGACGGGATTGAAGCGGCGCGTGAACGTCTCACTCCATCGGTAGACACGGGCGAGCGTCTCAAAACGCAAGTCATTGGACGGCGACGCGAAGAGCGGAGCGAGGCGGAGTGACCGCCTGGCTACAGGGCGTCGACTAGAGTTGCGGCGACCGTTTGTGCCAGTCTGTGGCCGATTGGTACATGTGGGCGGCGCGAAGCAACCGTTCTTCTTCAAAGGCCGGCGCCTGAAGTTGCAGTCCGATCGGCAAGTTGTCTCGTGTCAGGCCGCAGGGAATTGCCAGCCCAGGAATACCCGCCAGATTAGCGCTTACGGTGTACAGGTCTTCCAGATACATCGCCAGCGGATCGTTGACCTTCTCGCCCAGACGGAAAGCAGGCGTTGGTGTGACGGGACCCACTACCAGGTCGACTTGCTCAAACGCGGCGTCGTAGTCCTGGCGAATCAAGCGCCGCACCTTGAGCGCTTTGACGTAGTACTGGTCGTAATAGCCTTTGCTGAGTGTGTACGTGCCCAGCATGATCCGGCGTTTGACTTCGGCGCCAAAACCTTCACTGCGGGTCTTGCGGTACATCCGCACCAACGGCGAATCTAACTCGGCCAGCCCCTTCTTATCGCCCGCCGCTTCCAAGGCTTTGCGTTCGGCGGCCAATTCGGCCAGCATCGTCTTCTCGTCGGTGCGATACCCAAAGTGAACGCCGTCGTACCGGGCCAAATTGCTTGAAGCTTCGCTTGGCGCAATGATGTAGTAAGTGGCAATGGCGTACCGGCTATGCGGGAGCGAAATCTCTTTGACCGTTGCACCCAGCGACTCATAGACGGCGATCGCTTCGTGCACAGCCGCCGCTACTTCCTCATCCAGGCCGTCGCCGAATTGTTCTTTCACAACCCCCAGACGCAGATTCTTCAGCGGCTGCGTTACCGTCTGGCTGTACGCGGGAGTCGGTCGCGGGGCCGAAGTCGAATCGCGCGGATCGTGGCCGGCAATGGTTTCCAGCAATAGTGCGCAATCTTCCGCCGTGCGCGCCAGAGGGCCAATCTGATCCAAACTGCTAGCGAACGCCACGAGCCCCCACCGGCTAACGCGGCCATAGGTTGGCTTCAACCCCGTCACGCCGCAAAACGAAGCGGGCTGGCGGATGGAACCGCCGGTATCGCTGCCAAGCGACAACGGGGCCATGCCCGCCGCAACGCAGGAGGCCGCACCGCCGCTTGATCCGCCCGGCGTGCGTTCACGGTCCCACGGGTTACGGGCGATGCGAAAGGCCGAGTTCTCGGTCGAGCCGCCCATGGCGAACTCGTCCATGTTCGTCTTGCCAAGCAACAC
>CAYWIS010000018.1:0-31318 GCA_964458385.1 uncultured Pirellulaceae bacterium | reverse complement strand
TTCTCTATGACCGTGGCGTGGAAGGGCGAGCGATAATTTTCCAGCATTCGCGACGCGCATGTGGTCGGTTCATCCTTAACCACAATGACGTCTTTGATGGCTACCGGCAGACCGGCCAGCGCGCCCAGCGGTTGCCCAGAGCGTCGTTTGGCGTCGATTTCCTCAGCCCGCGCCAAAGCCGCCTCGGGATCGGTTCGCAGGAAGGCGCCAAGTTCGCCGTCGAAGCGCGCAATACGGTCAAGATAGTGGCGAGTGACCTCGACCGAGGTCATACCGCCCCGAGCCATTTCGGCCAACAACTGGGCGGCCGAGAGTTCATGTAGGTCAGACATGCCCCGATTAGAAGAAAACGCGGCCCGGGATGCAACGGAGGTGGATCAAAGAAGGCTTCCGTTCCGCGCGTGGCAAGCCAACGACAGCGCGCGGTTCACGACTCGCCAAGCACCGCCGGCACGCGGTAGCACTCGTCGTCGTGTTTGGGAGCGTTGGCAAGGGCCGCGGCGCGATCGAGGCTGGACTCAAGCACATCCTCCGCCAGCACGTTCTGCAAATCGATGGCATGGGCCATCGGCTCGACGCCCTCGGTATCCAACTCCTCGAGCTGTTGGACGTAGTCCAAGACTCGCCCAAGTTGCGTCGTCATCGCATCTAGCTCATCTTCCGTAAGCAGCAGACGCGCCAGCAGCGAGACTTTCTTCACTTCTTCGCGAGTCAGGCTCATAGAGCACGCTATTTCTGGGCGACCTTCTTTTTGGCCTTTTTCGGAGCCGCTTTTACGTCCACGGGGAGACGGAAGGGCGCCTGACGGACCTTCTTGCGGACCGCCCCGCTGCGGAGGCATTGCGTGCAAACCCGCATCGATTTGTTGGCGCCCGTGGGCGTGGTGACTTTGACGCGCTGCAAATTGGGCTTAAACTTGCGTCGCGTAATCCCCGTGATTTTCGTACCCACGCCGCCAAGATACTTGGCCTTACCACGGGTTTCGATCCGATTTCCTAATTGGGCGCTTTTGCCGCAGATTTCACAGATGCGCGCCATGACGGACTTCCTGAAGGGATGACGGTGTTCTTTATGGGGAAAAACCGCCAGTATATCGCATTTGAGGCGGTTGACAACGGCAAGTAACGTTCCACAGCCAAAGGAATTCTCGAAAACCGGGGTCCTGCTACTTAACATATATTGACAATTCGGCTAGGATTTATCGTGCGCGAACGCGCTGCGAGTCTTTTCAACGACCATCAAAGTCCATTCGGCTCATCTGGGGCTTTGGGGCAATAACGAGGATATGGATTGCCATGGCGACAGGCATTTCCGGCAAGTCCTTTATCGATCTCGTCAAAAAAAGCGGCGTCGTTTCCGAAGAAGATTTGAATAAGTCTTTGGCGCAACTTCGGGAGCGGGGTGAAGTTTCGCTTGACGACTCCGAAGCGCTTGCGCGCGCGCTGGTGGACCAAGGCGTACTCACGCGCTGGCAGGCCGAAAAAATCCTCCAAGGCAAGAGCAAGGGGTTCACGCTCGGGCAGTACCGCCTTCTGGATATGTTGGGCAAAGGGGGCATGGGCGCCGTCTATCTGGCGGAACATACCCTCATGCGCCGGCGATGCGCCATTAAGGTGCTCCCCGCACGCAATGTCGGTTCACGCTCCTACTTCGACCGCTTTATTCGTGAAGCTCAGGCCGTCGCGGCGATGGACCACCCGAACATCGTTCGGGCCTACGACGTGAACCAAGCGCGAGTCAACGACACCGACATCTACTTCTTGGCGATGGAGTACGTGGAGGGCCGCGACCTCCAACGCGTGGTGGACGAAAGCGGCCGCCCGCTTTCGTTTACCGAAGCGGCGGAATATGTCCGCCAGGCCGCGCTGGGGTTGGCCCACGCTCACGAAGCCAAGATGGTCCATCGCGACATCAAACCCGCCAACTTGCTGCTGAACAACAAGGGCGTCATCAAGATTCTGGACCTGGGGCTAGCGAAACTCTACGACGAACAACAGCAAGAGGCGGCGTCGCTCACACGGGAACACAACGAAACGGTGCTTGGCACTGCCGACTACCTGGCGCCCGAGCAGGCGGTGGATAGTCACAATATTGATAATAGGGCCGATATCTATAGCCTGGGCTGTACATTCTACTTTCTGCTCACAGGCCGCCCGCCGTTCTGCGAAGGCTCCGTCGCCACACGGCTCTTACATCATCAGATCAAGCCGCCGCCGCCCATTCGCGACCATCGTCCCGATGCGCCCGACAGCTTGGTGGCCATTATCGATCGGATGATGGCCAAGAAGCCCGAAGACCGCTACCAGACAGCCGAGGAAGTTGTGGCTGATTTGGAAGTATGGTTGGTGGAGAACGGCAACGAGCAGTGGCGTGAGCAAAACCCCGAACTGGTGCGCAAGGTTGGCGAAAGTTGGCGGGCCGAAACCAAGATTATTCCGCGGTCGCAAGTTGATACGGCGGAGCTGGACCTAAGCGACGATGACGACTTGGACCTTGCGCCAGACGATGACGAAGAAGCCAACGAGAAACTTGGCGCCTCTCCGCTGACCGCGGAAGACTCCAGCATTAAAAAGTCGGCGGCGGCGTCCTCTTCAGTGCATGATTCGGGCCTGAACCTCCGTCCTCAAGAAGCTCGCGCCGCCCGCACCAAGCCGAAATCGGGCATCCAATCGGCCCCGGAGACCGACGCCGGGGCCCAAGCACAGCCGATCACGGTCGAGTTGCCGCCGTTGGAAACGGCCGAGCTGGCGCCGCTTGAGGAGATTCCGCTTGACGTGCTCAGCGCCGAAGCCCTGGCGACCCCCGCCGGAATCACTCCTTTAGACGACACATCCGCGTTATCCTCGGGAATTGGGCTATCGCCCGCTACCCCTCAAGCCGCCCCCTCCAAAAAGCCAGAAGAACACTTCACCATTCCCATGCCTTTGATTGTGGGCATTTCGGCGGTTGCCGTGGTGGTTGTGTTGGGCGTGTTCCTGGCGATGATCTTCTCAAGTCGCCGTCCCGATCGAACCATTCCGCCTACCGAGATCGACGAGCCGGCTGTGGCGATGTCTCATGAACCTCCGCCCTCGGTCGCTCCGGTTGTTCCGCCCACTCAGCCAGCGCCGCCTCATGCGGCGGCTACAGCGGAAATTACAACGCCTGACGAAGGCGCCGCGCCGGTTGCCGCCAACAATTCGCCCTCTCCGCTCCCCCCCGATTCGGATGCCAACGCAAAGGGGCCCGAGTCAAGCCAGCCAGCCGTACAATTTGATCCGACTCCGATGCCTGCAAAGGTCGAAACGGAGCCGGCGCCGATGATGAAAGTCGAGTCAACGCCGCCCCCGCCAGCGCCCCTGTCGGAACCGGCACCGACGCCCGATTCGCCTCCGTCCACCCCGAATGCTTTTTCCGCTTCGTCGGCTCCAGCGCAGGCCGTCGAGACAGCTCCCCAAACGCCTGCCGAGGCCCCATCGGCTGCCCCTGCTCCCGCGGCGCCAACGCCGCAAATCACCTTGGCAAACCTGGACCGGGTGAACGTCAAAATCGAATCCAACCTGCCCGAGGGCAGATCAAAGATGGTTGGAGAAGAAGGGATGCGCACCAAGGTCATTGAAGTCTTAGAGGGGGCGGGAATTCGCGAGGACTCCAAAGCAGCCGCTACGCTACAGATCAACCTTCAAACCGAGCCTCCCTTGCGTGATCCCCGAGAAAAATTCCGCTTCGTTGTGACGGCGGTGTTCACGTCGCCCGATGGCGCCGGGAACGTGGTGGAGGTCTGGAGCGACAAGCAAACTTCCATTGAGATGCTCGCCCCGCAATTCATTAGCGAAATGCGCAGTGAAGTGGGCGCTTTGATGCGGCGAGCCATCAACGAACGCAAACGGCTGCGAGGCGAAATGTAACGCGCCCGCTCCAGCACGGCGACGCAAGGCCGCCGCGCTGGTTCTCTTGAGCACGGATTGGGGCTAGCCTAAACCAACTCACGAAGGGGTTCGCGCCGGTCGACCAGGTATTGAGGCCGGCCGTTGGGATCAAGAATGGTGGTGTTGGCCACATCGATACCCAGGTTGTGGTAAAGCGTGGCGAACACTTCTTGCAGGTGGACCGGGCGATCCTTGGCGTCTTCCGCATAACGGGTTGATTCGCCAATCACTTGCCCCAGCCGCATGCCGCCGCCCGCCAAAAAGCACATGGCCAAGCGTGACCAGTGATCGCGCCCTGCAGAGTTGTTGACCCGTGGCGTGCGTCCAAACTCGCCCCACATGACCACGGTCACATTTTGATCCAGCCCTCGGTCGGCAAGATCTTGCAGAAGCGCGCTGAGAGCGGTGTCCAGTTGCGGCAATTGGCGCCGCAGCGAAGTAAAGTTCTGGGTGTGCGTATCCCAGCCTCCCCAACTGAAGGTGACGACCCGCACCCCCGCTTCCACCAGGCGGCGGGCCAAAAGAAAGTTGCGGCCTTCGTTCGTGTAGCGTTGGACAACCTGGCGATCTTCTTTATTCAGGTCGAGGGCGTCGGCCACAGCCCCCGACACCACCACATCTACGGCCCGCTGGGTGAACGAGTCGAGGGCCTCCATTTGCCGGCTGCTATCCATGTCGCGGCGGATGCGGTCCAGCGAGGTTAACAATTCCGTGCGATTGCGTAGCCGCTCTGCGGTTAGCCCACGACTTAAACGCAAGTCGCCGCCGTTGGGGCTGTACGGTTTGCACGATGGGCCCAGGTAGCCTGGTTCGCCGCCATTAAAAGAAATGAACGGCGGGGCGCCGCTCCCCGAAGGGCCAAGCAACTTCGTCACGACGCTTCCCAGCGCCGGGCGACCGCCCACATTCTGCAAGTCGCGGCGCGGGTAACCGGTGTGCGTGTGGAAGTTGCTGTGGTCGTCCACCATGCCCACCAGCGAGCGAATAATGGCGTACTTGTCGGCCATCTGAGCCAGCTTGGGCATATTCTCGCATATCTCTATGCCCGGCACATTGGTGGGTATGGGGTTGAACTCGCCGCGATACTCCACGGGCGCCCGTGGCTTAAGGTCGAACATATCTTGGTGCGACGGGCCGCCGTTTAAGTGAATGTTGATCACCGCTTTGGTTGACGAGCCAACGCCCGCGGCGGCTTCCGCCCTCAGCAAATCGGCCAGGGTCAATCCTCCGATCCCCAGCGAACCAATCTGCAAAAACGAACGGCGTGACATTCCATCGCAGTAGCGGCAAGGGTCGCCAGAGATCAAACGCCACATCGGCTAAACCTTTCGTAAGAACGAAATCCTTCCTCCCGTCACGCCCTTCGCCTAGCAGGCTCCGCCTACACAGATCAAACGTTTCTTATGCGTTTTTCTCCCCTGCCTTCCGTAAGAAACTCACCCTACACCGCGGGCCGGACGGCTTGGGGAGCATACAGATCTTGTTGCCGTTCGGCGCGAATGGCCTCCAAAGTGGCCCGATTGATAAAGCCGTGTGCGGCGGCATACGTTGGGCGGCGGCGTAACTGTCGGGCGCGACCACCATTTCGACGCCCTCGGCGCGAGTAGCAGGGCAGCTAGCCAAGCGGCCGCTTAAGACACTACTTGAGCGTGTTACACCGTTCTTCAAGCGAGAGGAGCAGACGATACAGGGCGACCTTCGCGACATCTCGCAAACGCGCCATGGTCCACGTCTTTGTCAAGAGCCTCGTAGGCTTCGTCAAAGTCCCGCCACATAGTCGCCGAAACTCGCGGCGTGCGGAGAAGTTTCCGTGCGCCGCTCCCCGCAACGGCGTGTCGACTGCGGAGAATAGCCGGCGTCCAAGACGGCATCCCAGAGTAGCGGACGCGCCGAGGCGTCGGTAGCGGCAATTCCCATGAGCCGTTGAACTAAAGGATCGTCAAGCGTTTGACGCAAGAACTCCACGCGACGGCTTTGCGCTTCGTAACCCAAGACGTTCGCACCCAGACCGTGCTTGGCCGCGCATCGGCATACCGCGTCACACACCGAGGAAGCAGAATAAGCCAGGTAATCAATCGAAGTAAATACTGTGTTCGCCGCTGCGGCGGCTGCGTACGCCGCAGTGGCGGTGTTGCGGGCGTAAACCGCGGCCGCCTTCGCCGCAAAGCGGACTTCGCGCGGGTCGGCCGCGCCCATGATCCAGCGGCGGGCCGTGTCGATGGCTTCGGCCCCCAGTGGAGGTTGCGGCGTCAGCGCCGCAATATCGCACGCCAGCATCACTGCCAACGGACGGGGCAGCTCGGCAAAGAAGTCGCACCGAACCTGATCGCAAGTCCAATCCAAGGGAGTTAACATCGCCTCATTATAGGAGAAAACCAGCCCCGCGAATCTTGAAATTCGAACTCCGTTGAGGAACGCCCGTTTTGGCCTGGGCCTGGCTGCTCAAAACTGACGCTGGGTTGCGTTGGCGCACATTTTCACAATGCGTGGTTCAAACCGGCCCACAATCTCCACCAGGTCAGCCTGATCCCGCATGACGTCCTCGATGTTCTTGTACACGCCGGGAACCTCGTCGGCGCCAGCCGACAGCACATGAATTCCCTTCGCCTCTAAATCCTTTTGTACTGCGCGCCAGTTGTACTTCTCTCGTGCTTGATTGCGCGACATGCGACGTCCCGCCCCATGCGCGGCGGAATGCAAACTTTCGTCCTTGCCCTTGCCACGCACAATAAATGCAGGCGCGGCCATAGAGCCAGGAATGACTCCCAGCACACCTTTGCCTGCGGGCGTGGCGCCTTTTCGGTGGACAATCACTTCCTTGCCCAGATGGGTTTCTTTCCAGGCGAAATTGTGATGGTTCTCTACTCCGGCCACAATCTGCGCGCCGAGTCGTTTGGACACCAGGCGATGAATGACGTCGTGGTTGGCGGCGGCGTAGTCGCCCATCAGATTCATTGCGGCCCAGTACTCTTGGCCGGCTTGGCTGTCGAGCGAAAGCCACGCCAGGTACGAAAGGTCCGCGTACTTGCGCGGCAACTCCGCCCGCGCTATGGCGCTATACGTTGAACAAACCGCGGCGCCGGCGCCACGGCTGCCGCTGTGGCTTAGCAGGGCGACGTACTGCCCCGCCTCTAAGCCAAGATCGTCGGACTTTTCGGCAAGCGTCAGTATGCCGAACTCCACAAAGTGATTTCCCGATCCCGAAGTGCCAAGCTGCTTCCAGGCATGGTCTTTCTTCTCGCGCGTAATGCGGGTAATGCTCCAATCCTGGTCCATGACCGCATGATCCTGCGGCTTTTCATGGACCGCGCCTACGCCAAACCGCGTTCCTCCTTCCAACGCCTCCTTGTACAAGTTGAAGCGATCGCCCAGCGTGGCCGGCGGCATATCGAGCACCGAGAGCTTCATCCGGCAGGCAATATCGACCCCCACCGCATAAGGCACGACGACCCCTTCGACCGCCAATACGCCTCCGATCGGCAAACCGTAACCCACATGCGCATCGGGCATGAGCGCTGCTCCTACCGCGCCCGGCACTTGGCAGGCTTGGCGCATCTGGGCGTGGGCCGCGCCGTCAATCTCGCTACCCCAGGTGCGATACGCCACCGGCTCGGCCCGGATAAACTGTCGGTCCTCGATCACGTCCCGTGCGAAGGCGCCAAAGTACTCATCGTTCACAAACGCATCGGGGTTTTCCAAGACCTCTTGGATGCGTTGCTTGACCTGCTTGCCCCGAAACGCCCCGGAACCCACCGCCCGCTGGATGCCCACCACGGCGCTCGCCACGCAATCATCGGGCACGCCAAGCTTTTTGAGTTGACGGCTGTTCATAACGGTTCCTTTGGTTCTGTGGACGGCAGGCGCACCTAATTCGGCTGTATGACAAAAGTATCGCATCGCCGAGGAGACATCGCGATAAGCAAAAAGGTTCAGACGTTCAACTGGCCCCACAGAATTCCATCGGCAGCCTGCTGCCCCATTTGCGGTTGGCGTTCTCGGCGCGTTCAGGTTTGAAAACGCAGTAAGCGTGCAACAGCGGACACCGATCGAGTCACAACCTCATGCTTTGGCGCTATTAGGGGCGCGCCGCCCTAAGTGCTATTCGTGAAATGCACAAGGCAAGAGGGGGGTGCAAGCGCGTCCATGGCTTAATTAACGCCCGTATGGCGAGAATGCTTCCATCTGAAGCGGGGGCGGAAATGAAATTCCCTCGGCGTCTTTTATGTGTCTAAGGCAGGCGCGTTACTTCATCTCTCGGCAACGCCGCAACGCGGACAAGTCGGCCTTGACGTGGCGCCTGGGCGTCTCGTGATAATCGGAGAGTCGCCGCGCTGTACTGTGTCTAGGCGAGCGCTCTCGCACCACCGCAGCCGGAATCTTGAAACGGAGCTGAGCCCCTCATGTCGGTACTGACGAAGACGGTAATCTTGTTGACCGCCTCAAACGTGTTTATGACCTTCGCATGGTATGCGCATCTCAAGGAGCTGAACCACAAGCCATGGTTTTTGGCGGTGCTGGTCTCTTGGGGAATTGCATTTTTTGAGTACCTGATTCAAGTTCCTGCCAATCGGATTGGCTTTACGGAACTGTCGCTACCGCAGTTGAAGATTATGCAAGAGGTGATCACGCTGTCGGTATTTGTGCCGTTTGCTCTGTTCTATATGAAGCAGCCTTTACGGTGGGATTTCCTCTGGGCGGCGTTATGCTTGTGCGGGGCCGTGTACTTTATGTTTCGCCAGCCGGTAACTTCGGGTTGAACAACGGCGCCCTTGTGGGGCGCGCCCTGGAAAGGCAAGTTGGCTCCCGCTTGCGTCGCACAGGGCCTGTTGCGCCCGAAGGGAGCACGATCGCGGCGAGTTCCTCCTTGCATACTTGGCCAGGGATGTTGCGGGAATCGGTTTCGTCGTACTTCCGAGGTCGCTCGCTGCGCGTTGCGGCGTTGATACCGCATCGCACAAGTTGCTCGTTCGCTTCGGGAAAAACGACGTTACGGCCTACCTCAGTTTGAGTATCGCCTGCGGCGCCGCTAAGCGGAAAGACTTAGCGGCCCAACATTTTTCGCCTTCGTGACCAGATCATGCAAGATATTATCGTCCACCGGCCGTACACCTTTGTCCCGCCCTACCGAGCCAACTGGTGGCCCGACCTGATTCAGCGTCTGGATCTGTTTTCCATTTACCTTCGCCGCGCCGAAGGCGTGGTGGCGCACGAGGTGCGCGGGGTCGAGCGGCTTCGGGCCTCGCTCGACGCAGGGCACGGCATCATGTTGGCGCCCAATCATTGTCGCTACGCCGACCCTTTGGCCTTGGGATACTTGGCCCGGCAAGCCAAGACTCATGTCTATGCGATGGCCAGTTGGCACCTTTTCAACCAGGGTTGGTTCTACTCCTTTGCGATTCGAAGAATGGGCGCTTTTAGTATCTATCGCGAAGGGGTGGACAAACGAGCGATCAACACCGCCATTCAGATCCTGGAAGACGCCGAACGGCCGCTGATCGTATTTCCCGAGGGTTCGGTCAGCCGCACCAACGATCGACTTCACGCCTTGTTAGATGGAGTCGCCTTCATCGCCCGCACCGCCGCCAAGCGCCGCGCGAAGCAGAATCCGCCGGGTAAAGTGGTGATTCATCCGGTAGGCGTAAAATACTGCTTTCAGGGCGACCTTAAAGCAACACTCACACCGGTGTTGGCGATGATTGAAGAGCGCCTGAGTTGGCCCGAACAAAGCCATCTGACGCTGTTGCAGCGTGTGTTCAAGATTGGCCAGGCGCTGCTATGCCTAAAAGAGATTCAGTATTTCGGCGAACCGCAGTCAGGCCCCATCGCCCAGCGTCTGACGAACTTGATCAACCGTCTGCTGCATCCAATTGAAACCGAGTGGCTAGGAGCGCCGCAGGAGGGGCCCGTTGTGCCGCGCGTGAAGAACTTGCGCATGAAAATCCTGCCCCAAATGGTCCGCCGCGAAATTGACGAAGCGGAGTTCCAGCGGCGCTGGCGTCAGTTAGCCGACATGTACCTGGCTCAGCAGGTGCGTTGCTATCCACCAGACTACCTGGCAGGCCACCTTACGGTGGATCGGATTTTGGAAACGGTAGAGCGGTTTGAAGAAGATCTTCAGGGCAAACCGCGCGTCCTCGGGTCGCTCAAGGTGGTGATCCAGGTCGGCGAGGCAATCGAAGTCGCGCCCGAGCGTACTCGCGGGACCGAGGCGGATCCTCTGATGGCCGAGTTATCGGGGCGCATGCAAGCGCTACTGGACGAGCTTGCGTTGGAATCACGCATTTATCGAGAATAGTTCCTCATCGGGTCGCAAGCGCCATTTCGAACGAGCGTCGATATAAGATGAATGTAGCGACCAGAACCTCTCCGCTAGGTTCTGACTTCAGTTTTATCGAAGAACGATCCGTGGCTTCATTCTGCTGCCTTCCATTGACCTGGCGCCCCGCGCCATCTTGTTTGCCGCTTGCCTTCCTGACGCCGCCTGACAAACATGAACCAGAAACGAATGCCGATTGTGCCGTTGTGCGAACTGGCGGATGGGCAAGAGGCCGATGTATTTGTGCAACTGGTGGCTAAGGACGAAGGCACCACCCGCAGCGGCAAACCGTATTTCCGCGTCACGTTCCGAGATGCGGCCCGCGAGGCTCGGGCGTATTTGTGGCGAGAGTCGGCGTACTTTGAAGAATGCCGCACGCAATGGCGGAAGGGCGAATACTTCAAGATCCGCGGACTCTACCGCGACACGCAGTACGGCCCCCAGTTAGAAATCCACAAGGCCCGGCCCGTCGAGGAAAAGGACCGGGAAGACGGCTTTGACGAATCACGCTGCCAGCCCAGCAGCGCGTTTGATCCGTCGCGTTTGTACGCCCAACTTTTGGCAATGGCCAAGGATGAAATTTATGATCCCGGCCTTCGTGACTTGACGGTCGCGATCCTGGAAGCTCATCGCCGCGAATTGCTTACGCTGCCCGCGGCGACGCGGAATCATCACAACTTTGCGGGCGGTTATCTGGAGCACGTCGTCAGCGTGGTGCGCAATGCCCAAATGCTGGTCGACAAGTACGTCATCGACTACAGCGACCTTCAGCCGCCGCTTTCTCGCGATTTGGTAATCGCCGGCGCCGTGCTCCACGACATTGGGAAAGTGCGTGAATTGGAAATGCGCGAGGGCAACCCCGACTACACCGTCGAGGGCGAACTCATTGGCCATGTGCTCATGGGACGCGACATCATCCGAGAGGCGGCCGCCGGGCGCGCGATCGCCCCGGAGCTGCTCTTGCGGCTAGAGCATATCGTTGTTTCGCATCATCGCTTGCCAGAATGGGGGGCGCCCAAGCCGCCGATGACGCTTGAAGCGCTGTTGGTTCACTTTGCCGACGCAATCGACGCCAACTTCCAAATGATGTACACCGCGCTTCGCGACGATACTCCCGACGCTGCCTTCACGTCGAACAACAATCCGCTAAGGCAGAAAATATATCGCGGCCGCAATGGGTGATCGCTGGAAGGCGGGGCTGGTAAAGATGAAGAGCGCGATGAAGCGAGGGTGCGCCTGACTGGTAAAATCAGCGGTGGCCGTCCGTGGGCGAGGGGCCATAAGAGTTTGAGTACCCCTGTTGCTACCTCACCACGGACAGCCGCCAGAATCTACAGCAGTCGAGCTTTAGAACTTCGGTATCGAGGGCAAGTTGACCTTCGGGCTTGACGGCACACTGATCTTCGGAAGTGAGGGTTTCTTGATGGCCTGCGAGGGATCCAGCTTTTTCAGGTCCTTTTTGATCGCCGGCATTCCACCACCGACGGTCTTGCCAACAGCTCCACCTACTGCCGCACCAGCGGGACCGCCAACGGTTGCCCCCAAAGCCGACCCGGCTACCGCGCCGGCTTGCCTTCCATCCTTGAGCGTCTTCTTAATCGCCGGCATGCCGCCGCCGACCGTATTGCCGACCACGGCTCCGCCGGGACCAGCAATCGCGCCGCCGGCGGCCGCGGCGACGGTCCGCCCGTCCTTGAGAGTATTCTTGATTGCCGGCATGCCGCCGCCGACTACGGCTCCGACCTGAGCGCCCTGCTGACCGCCGAGATAGCCGCCGGCCAGCGCCCCCACGTTCCGCCCGTCCTTGAGGGTATTCTTGACGGCAGGCATGCCACCGCCGGCAATAGCTCCAAGCTGGGATCCCTGTTGGCCACCGAGGTAGCCCCCGGCAATGGCTCCCAGCACTGAACCTTGCTTGTTGACTTGTCCTCGACCGAGCGTGGCCCCGAGTTGGGCGCCTTGTTGGCCGCCGAGCTGCTGACCGAATAGCGCGCCAAGCTGCTCTCCGGTTGGGCGCTGTCCGCTTCCAATCATCGCGCCGAGCTGAGCGCCCTGCCGGCCACCGAATTGTTGACCGATCATCCCGCCAAGCTGCTGGTTGTTTGGGCGCTGTCCGCCTCCGACCATTGCGCCGAGCTGAGCCCCCTGTCGGCCGCCGAATTGTTGACCGATCATCCCGCCAAGCTGCTGGTTATTCGGGCGCTGTCCGCCTCCGATCATCGCGCCGAGCTGAGCACCCTGCCGGCCGCCGAACTGTTGACCGATCATCCCGCCAAGCTGCTGGTTGTTCGGGCGCTGTCCGCCTCCGATCATCGCGCCCAACTGAGCACCCTGCCGGCCGCCGAACTGTTGACCGATCATCCCGCCAAGCTGCTGGTTGTTCGGGCGCTGTCCGCCTCCGATCATCGCGCCCAACTGAGCACCCTGCCGGCCGCCGAACTGCTGACCAATCATTCCGCCAGCTTGCCGGCCCGTTCGAGAGGGCGAGAATTGGGCATTTGCTGTACCGACGAGCAGCGTGCTCACAGCGAGCAGTGTTCCGTACTTCAGGACGTGACGCATTGTTGAATCTACATCAAAGGGGCAAAACCGAAATGTCCGTCCAACCCGCTTGGTTCAGCGTCAGATGTGGCTGAACAAGTCAGGTAGGCTCCACTTGACCGTCGAATTGGTCAGCCAAGAAGATTCTAGCCCCCCTTCTGAACAATTCAAGTACGCCAACACGAAGTACAGAACACTGCCACAACCGGCACATCACGATTGGCAATATCTCATCTTGGCCAGCAAGGCCTGAACCCGCGTGTGTGATTACTACGGCTGCGAACGACCGCGCCCCTGGGCAACACGCCGCCAGAAACGGGATGAGCCAACGCTTGCTGGTATAACCTCCGGGGCAATCGCTCGCCGATTACAAGGACTTAAGATACGCAATCAGGTCTTGCAATTCTTGCTCGGTAAGCTCACCTTGGCCCGTCACGCGCTGTGGGTTATGAGGACCGGTTAGCACTTCCTCCAGCGAAGTAGCGCGGCCGTCGTGGAGCAAGTGCGTCTTGCGATACACCGCCAAGAGCGAAGGCGTATTGAAGCCCTGATAGCGATCGCCAGGCGAGTTCAAACCGACGTCGTGAATCTGGCCGTCGGTGAAATACGGGCCGCTGTGGCAATGGGAGCATCCCGCCTTTTCACTGTGGAAAACCTTTTTTCCACGTTCAGCCGCTTCGGTCAACGAGCCATCGGGATTGCGGAAGGGACTCGGCGGCGGCTGGAGCGTGTCGAGAAACGCCGCCAGCGCCTGCACATCGTCGTCGGTCGGCTCGGGGCCAAGCATTGTCGAGGTCAGCGATTTGCGCATCGCCGCATCGAAGTCTCGCTGCCAGCCATGCCATGTCCAAGGCGGAGTATGCCGCAAGTTATAGAGCGGCAAAACGGTTTTGAAGGTGAAGGGAAGATCGCCGTCGTTGCGGGTATCCATCGCCTTATCGTTCGAGCCGCCGTGATCGTGGCAACTATGGCAACTGTACCATTGGTCAAGACTTCGCTGGGCGTCATAGAAGATGGCCTCGCCCCGCCGCGCCAAAGAGATTTCCTTGGGGCCGCCTAAATGGATGGAGCGAACCAGGGCCCGCTGCTCCAAATCCACCACTTGCACCGCGTCTTCCAGGTAATTGGCCACATAGACGGTGCGATTGTCGGGGGCAATCCGCAGTCCCATCGGCCGCCCGCCAACGGGAATTCGGAAGAAGCGATCCTGGTCTTGCAGCAGTTCCTCGGGAATATGGTCTGGGCTGCCGTAATCACGCAGAGGTAAATCGGGCAGTCGATACACCAGCAATTCATGCGTGCCTGACGACGAAACAACGAGCCATTGTTCGTCGTGGGTCAGAGCCAGGCCGTGTGGGTCGGCGACCGCCTTTCCGGGCGGATCAAGCGACAGCGCCTCGCGCCGTGTTTCCTCGTCCAGACGGATTCGGGCAACGCGGCTTGCTAACACCCAACCCAGGCGAATGTTGCCGGGCGTGATAGGATTGTCTCGATAGTTCATCCAAGGAAAGTAGGCGTACTTTCCATCACGCGTGGTTTGTACGTGTCCGATGTTCAGCCCGCCAAATCCCTGCTGATAGATCATCTCGCGCGCGATCGGATCTACGACCGAAACGCCTCGGTCGCCCGACACGCCGACCGCCAGTCGGGAGCCATCGGGAGAAAGCGCTAAGTACCGCGGCCGCCGGCCAACCTTGATGTGCGCGACGACGGCTCGCCTGGTCAGGTCCACCACGGCGATTTGATCGGCCGCCCATTGCGCCACGTACGCCTCATTTCCGTCGGGCGCCACTGCAATGCCGTACGGCTCATAGCCAACCGCAATGTGGCCAGCGTGGCGCAAGGTCTCGCCATTCACTTCAAGAATGGTGACTTCGCCTGAGTAGCTATTACTTACGAGCACCGTTTTTCCGTCGGGGTGCAGCGCCGCATAAACCGGGCGATTGCCGACGGGCGTTTCGTCGAGCACCTTGCCGTCATGGGTGCGGACCAGCGAAGCCGTGTTGGCCGTTTGATTGACCGATACAAGCCACGCGGCATCGGGCGCGAGCGCCACATCCACCGGCGAACGATGAGGCTCTTCCGCCGCTAACCGCGCCGCCGAGCCGCAAGTCAGCAACACCACGTGAACGAGAAGCCATGCTCGGTGCACCGTCCGGTCCATCAGCCCAACTCCGCGTGTTGTTATGGGGAAAGGGAAGATCCGCGCTGCGTCGATTATATCAACCGGCGCCCATCAATAACCAAGCGGCGCGACACAGGGTCCGCCGTTACGAAGCCGAGCCCGAGCGGGCGATCACGCCTTCGGTAGGACTGCTGGCGTGTCCGTAGAGCCGCTTGGGGATGCGGCCCGAAAGGTAAGAAAGTCGTCCCGCTTGAACAGCGTGACGCATGGCGCGGGCCATGCCGATAGGATCGCGAGCCTTGGCGATGGCCGTATTGAGCAGCACCCCATCGGCGCCCAGCTCCATGGCGATGGCCACGTCGCTGGCGCATCCCACGCCGGCATCAATGATGACCGGATAATCCGGATCGTCTTCTTTGAGGTACTCCAGACAGATTCGCAGATTGTTGGGATTGAGAATTCCTTGTCCCGATCCAATTGGACTGCCCGCCGGCATAACGCTAACCGCCCCCGCCTCTTTCAAACGCCGGGCCATTACCGGATCGTCGCTGGTATAGCAAAGGACCTGAAATCCTTCGCGCACCAGGCGCTGCGTTGCTTCGAGAGTTGCCACGGGGTCGGGGAGCAATGTCTTGGGATCGCCCAGAACCTCCAACTTGACCCAGTCGGCGCCTGCGTTGCCAAGCCCGCGCAGGATCTCTCGCCCCAATCTTGCACTGCGCACCGCGTCGTCGGCGTTGTAGCAACCAGCGGTGTTGGGCAGAAGCAAGTAACGATCCAGGTCCAAATGGTCAAAGATGTTCTGGCCGCGGCGATCAAATTGCCGCTCGCGCCGAACAGCGACCGTAACGCAGTGAGCACCCGACGGTTCCAACGCCTCGCTCATGATCTCGTAGGTGTCGTAGCGCCCGCTGCCTACAATCAGGCGACTTTTCAGAACCTGGGAGCCGACCCGCAACGAGTCGTCTAACTCAACGCGCTCCGCACTGGCAATAGACATGATCGAGGCGTTCCTTCTTCAAACATAGAAATTCGAAACACGCTCCCTGCCGACATAAGTGAGCGAGACGCAAGCCAGAAACAACCGCCTCTGGCTACGCTCTAGGGATACGTGCAAACCGGCGACGCTGGTCACGTTGGCCGTCGCTTCGCAGCGAGCGGGCCTCCTCGTCTAAGGCGCCTTAGCCGCCGCCGGCCAAGGTCACCACTTCAATGCGATCGCCGGGCCGCAATCCATATGCGGCATGTTGCTCGCGAGGAAGGAGATCTTCGTTCACCTCGACCGCAACTTGGGACGCGGGGCGGTCGAGTTGCGCTAGCAGGTCGGCCACCGTTGTTCCTTCCGCCACCTGCCGCCGTTCTCCGTTGTAGATAATCTCCACCGTCATCGCTTACTCTTGAATGGCGACTACGCGGGCCTTTCCAACCGCCACGCGCTGCAGAATGCCCGTTTGCACCGACGCCGTGGCGGCCAGTTGCCGGCTCCAAGGCACTGCATAGCAGGCTACGTTCCCGGTGTTGCCGTCGGCGACATAGATCACGCTGCGGCCGAAGTTCGTGGAGGCGGGGCCACGAAAATCAGCCACACCCGCGGCCATCACATAATCGGGGGCCTTGCCTTGCTCGACTCCCAAGTCGGCAATGACGTTCGTCTTGAACAGGTTGGTAAACTGCCCCACGCGGGGGTTGATCACCCAGCATTGGAGATCGCCCGTGAGGAAGTCCAAGATGAACACGCCTTCGGTGCCCTCATCAATCACGCCGGTGGCGACCGCCATCGACTTTCCGCCCGTAGCGCCCGCGGCATGGAGCGTTTGCTCGCCCAGCAGTCGGTGGACCAGCGCCATGTCAGGCGATCCCTGGTGGCTTGTTCCGATCAAGACTCCCACCGCCACCGCCAAACCTATCATGAGTCCGAGCGTCAGCCCGGCGCCAAACAACAAGGCAGTTTTTGACTTAAGCCACTGCGACATGATTAGATTCCTTGGGAGGATTATAAGAGAGGTACGCCCGGCTGAGCTTCGGCACAGGCCTGCGCGTATTGTAGGTACGCGTGGTAGGTGAAGCAAGAACGCGCCAAGATCCCACGAATCGCGGCGGCAAGGCCTTGCACAAAGTCGACGTTGACCCACGAAAAAGTCAGCCCTGTTCGATGGCGGCCGTCAGTGCTTGTGCGCTGGGAGTTTCCCTCAATCCATCATTCCCGACGAGGGGCGATTTCACTTACGCGTAGATTGCGGAACGAAAGATCCGTGGTGGGGTCGTGCCCCTGAAGAATAATTGTGCCAGGCTCCAAACGCAGGCCATTGCGGGGGTTGGGATGCGGCTCGCGGGTGTCGGTCCAATCGCTGACCTGATAACCGTTCACCCAGGCCGCCATGTGCGGCCCATCGGCCACCAACGTTAAGTAGAACCATTGGTGGTCGTCGGCCACGACGCGGCGCGCGTTCTGCCGCCGAAAGATGCCGCCCGTTCCACAATCCTTCGGCTGGGTACGGTCGCCATCCTTGTATCCATTGTGAATCTGGCACTCGTAGCCGTTCATGATTTCTCCAGGAATACAACGAAAGAAGACTCCCGAGTTCAACTCGCGGCCGTTGACGATGCATTCCAATTGCAACACGAAATCGCCGTATTGACCTTCGGTTTCAAGTTGCCCTCTGCCGTTCTTCACATTAAGCCAGCCCTCTTCGGTCACGGTGAATTCGCTCGCCAGGTCGGGATAAGTTTTCCACCCGGTCAGATCCTGACCGTTGAACAAGCTCTTCGCGCCAAGCGGCTTGAGGCGAATGTTGCGGAAGGCCACCTTGCCTTCATTGAATTGCAGACCGATATGCCCGCGTCGAAGTGGTTCCGGATCCTCGTACTCTAAAACGGTTTGTCCGTCGAGCATGACCGTGGCGTGGCCTCCTTCCAGCGTTACCTCGTAGGTGCGCCACCCTTCGCGGTGCTCAACGCCTTCGGCCTTCTGGCGTTGCACAAAACTGCCGGTGGGGAAGGGATATTCTGCCGGCGCGATATTCAGTTCATAGCACTCCTTGGCCACCCCTTCTGGACCAATCGCAAGAGGTGTGTGCAAGAACACCCCGCTGTTGGTTTCCGGATCGGCCTGAAACTCAAGCCGCAGCACGTAGTCGCCAAATTGGGCGTTGGTGCACAAGAGACCTTTCTCTCCCGAATCGACGGTGATCGCGCCGCTCTCAACGCGCCAGTTGGCTTTGCTATGCGGCGTCCAGCCAAAGAGCGAATGGCCGTCAAAGAGCGCAATCCAGCCCCCCGCCAATTCTTCGGCCGATAAGAGTTCCGGCTTCGCATCGGGAGGAAGCTCGTTCGCCGCTTGTGTGGGCGCCACGGTGTCGTCCGCTGAGGATGCCGGCGCCTGATGGGTGGCTGCCGGCGCAGGAGCAGCAGCGTCTTCCGTTTCCGAAGGCGATGGTTGGCAGGCGGCAGCCCAGGATACAGCGGACAAGAGAAGCAGCAAGAACAGCGGTTGAGTCTTGGGCACGGCAATCATCACACGAAAGGGCAGAAACGACAGGGAAAGTCCGCCCCATCTTAACCCACGTCTGACGGCCTCGGGAGCAATCGGGCCAAAAGTAGTAAGAAATAGGGCTGTATCGACTGGAACGATTGGGCGCTTGGCGCCGATACAACGACTAGCGCTCTTTCGACGCGTTATATGAGATCATGTGCCGAAAGCTACAGCCATACAATAACTTGCGGCAACCGGTGCGGTGGCGACCTGGCGCAACGGAAACCCGAAGCCAAATCAAGCCGGTGGGGGCGCGGGAAAACCTGTTATGAATCGTTTTCTTGGCCTAGTGTTGAGCATAGCGACCGTGGCAAACGGGGGATGTATTTGCATCTCGCCTGTTGGAACGCCACATCCGCCCTGGTGGATCGGCGCTCCAGCGAGCATCCTTGCCCCCAATAGCCTGGAGGGCGAGACATGGCGGGACCGCAACAAGGTTCTGCCGGGACGCCAGTACATTTACAACCCGCCGCCAGGACCGACATCCCCACCGCCTCCAAAGTCGGTGTACATGGAGCCGCCGCATGCATGGGATCCTAGCCACCCGTTCACACAAGGCCCATAAGACAGGTGAGGCGGAAGGTTGAAGGCGAACGATGCATGCGGTGACGTTTCACCGCCGATCTCGCCTCTGGTGTGGATGGAGCGTTCTGTCCACGACCATCAACCCGCAGGGCGACGGTGCATGGCGGCTCTTAAGTTAGAGGTCCAGCCATGCACACAGGGTCTTTGGGAGTGGTCGGAGCCGCCGCTGCCACGCCTTTGGCACAGCGGCAAACCGAAACGGACCGCCTGATCCGCGACGACGCCAACCACGCCCGGCAGGTCGCCGGCGAGCAAGCCGCCCAGGACGCCGCGGGCATCGGTAAGACCGGTCAGGACGAACCCGTCTCGGACCGCGACGCCGATGGACGGCGCGTCTGGGAGCTTTCTTCGGGCCAGAAAAACGACGCCAGGGATGAAAGCGTCTCGTCTCCACCTCACGCCACAGATCCAACGGGTCAGAGCGGAACACGCCTCGACCTTTCGGGATAAGCGCCCCATGAATTAGGCTCCAGGAACTTGGCTATACTAGTTTCCTAGGTCTTCGGCTGCAGTGCGAAGCCTGCTACGGCGAGGCTTCCCCTGCCTGGGGCCCGTAGTTCCTTTCCTTGCCCCAAGGCTGCCTTGAATCAAACGCCGGCCCCACTTTATCGAGCTGCAATCCGAGCCGCTTTGCTCGGTTTGCTAATCAACCTTGCGCTGGGCGCCATTAAACTGGCGGGCGGAGTGATTGGCGATTCCTTCGCCTTGATTTCCGATGCGGTGAACTCACTGGGCGATTCCTTGGCGTCTGCGGTTGTGCTTTTCGCCCTGTGGGTAGCGCAAAAGCCCGCCGATGACGAACACCCTTACGGTCACACACGGGCCGAAGGCGTAGCGGCTTCTAACGTAGCGCTCTTGATCATTCTCTCGGCGGCCGCGGTAGGCTGGGAAGCCATTCAGCGCCTAAGCGAGCCCCATACAACGCCGCCGCTTTGGACACTAGGCATCGCCGCCGGGAATGCAATCATCAAGGAAGGCCTTTACCGTTACAAGGTGAGAGTCGGACGCCGCACGGGTTCGGCCGCAATCATCGCGAACGCTTGGGACCATCGCAGCGACGCCTTATGCTCGCTGGCGGTGTTGGTTGGTCTTGCCGCAGTGCGATGGGGCGGGCCGCAATTGATGTGGGCCGACGAAGCTGCGGCGCTGGTCGTCGTGGCGGCCATTATCTGGTCGGGCATTGGCCTCTTTCGCCAAAGCGCCAGCGAATTATTGGACGTCCAAGCCGACGATGAGCTCCTGCAGCAGATTCGCCAAACCGCGGCCGAAGTGCCGGGCGTGCAGGCCATTGAAAAACTCTGGGTTCGCAAAACGGGCCTGGAGTACCTGGCCGACATCCACATTGAAGTCGACGCTCACATGACGGTCGAAGAGGGGCACCGCATTGGCCACCGGGTCAAAGATCGCCTCGTTGCTAAGTTCGCCAGCCTTCGCGACGTGCTGGTGCATTTGGAGCCGTACCCCCATCGGCATGACGACCTGGGATGGTCGAATGAAGAGAACCCATGACGGCGTGGCGGACGCCAAGTCGGCTTTCGAGGCCATCGGTTACGTGGGGTGGGTCACCTACGGCAAGCGCCAAGGCTACCTTCCATGCCCCGCACCAAGGCCCAAGCACGTTCTTTGCCTGCCGTTCGTCTTGGTCCCTTTGCGACCAGTCCACTTTGGGGACCTATAGGCACAAATACGGGATTGCTTTAGATTGAATCTTTCTTCTCACTCCTTTTCCCGCCGCACACCGAACATGCCCGCCGCCGCTCAAGTGGATATCGTTCACCTGCACCCTACCGACAACATTGCCGTGGCTGCGCGCCGCTTGGAAACGGGCGAGTCAATCCAAGTCGCCGGCCAGCGCATCACCGTGGCCGAGACCATTCGCTTGGGCCACAAGGTAGCCGTAGCGGCGATTGACAAAGGACAACGAGTACTCAAGTACGGCCAAACCATTGGCGTAACGACCGAGGCGGTCGAGCCTGGCCAGTGGGTCCACTGCCACAACCTGGTGAACGACACCGGCGAGCGTGACTTTGCCCCATGTAGCGAAACTCCCCCTGATCCGCCCCCCATCGTCGGCCGCACGTTTATGGGCTATCGCCGGGCCAATGGCAAGGCAGGAACACGGAACTACCTGGCGGTGATCTCGACGGTGAACTGTTCAGCTTCGGTCGCCAAGTATGTGGCCCGGCGGTTCGATTCGTCGATCTTGCGCGACTATCCGAATATCGACGGTGTGGTAGCTTTCACGCATGGCAGCGGCTGCGGGATGCAGTACCGCGGCTCTGCCCACGAAATGCTCAATCGCACATTGGCGGGCATTGCGAAGCATCCCAACATTGGCGGCTTCTTGCTTATCGGCCTTGGTTGTGAACAAGGCGCCATGGGCTACCTGCTGGAAAGCCAGCAGTTGCTGCAGATTGGCGGGGCCAACGGCCAACGATCCGGCCCCCCGGTTCTCTCGATGCAAGATTTGGGCGGCACTCAGAAAACGGTGGAGGAGGGTGTGCGGCAATTGGCGAAGTTGCTGCCACAAGCCAACGACGTACGCCGCGAACCAATTCCCGCCAGCGAGATTATTCTGGGCGCCGAGTGTGGCGGGTCGGACGGCAATTCCGGCGTCACTGCGAATCCGGCGGTCGGCGTCGCAGCCGATATGATTGTGGCCTGCGGCGGCACGGCGATCCTTTCGGAAACCCCCGAAATCTATGGCGCCGAGCACCTGCTGACGCGGCGAGCCAAGACTCCCGAGGCCGCCCAAAAGCTATTAGAGCGCATCGAGTGGTGGAAGTGGTACACCGGCGTATTCGGGGCCGAGATGGACAACAACCCCTCAGTCGGCAACAAGGAAGGCGGCCTGACCACCATTGCTGAAAAGTCGCTGGGGGCGGTAGCCAAAGGGGGGTCGACCGCACTGGTCGATGTGTACCAATATGCGGAGCCCGTGACCGCCAAAGGTTTTGTGGTCATGGACACGCCGGGTTTTGACCCACCCAGCGTCACCGGGATCGTGGCGGGCGGGGCGAACGTCGTCGTATTCACTACGGGACGGGGAAGTTGTTACGGCTGCAAGCCCACGCCTTCGATCAAAATCGCCACCAATACCCCCATGTATGAGCGAATGATCGACGACATGGACATCAACGCCGGTGTGATCCTCCAAGGCGCCACCGTGCGTGAGGTCGGCGAGCAAATCTTTGAAGAAATCCTTGCCGTGGCAAGCGGAAAGAAAACCAAGAGCGAGCAGCACGGAATTGGCGAGGAAGAATTCACTCCGTGGTTGGTCGGGCCCACCTTGTAAGTTCCGTGTGGCGGAACGATCCGCCCCCCCGCGCCAAACCGTCATCCCAAGCGCCGCTCAACAGCCATTGCCAAACGAACCGGCGCGCCGCCAAGTCCGCAAAGATCCGCTTGTAGCCGCAATACCGCCCCACACGGACCGCCCCCCCTTGTGTGCCCCCAAGGGTTTGCGCCAAGGTTGCCGAATCTCAACGACGGTTGGTAAATTGGGAAAGTAAGCTATAAACTAGCAGGATTGGCTTTTGCCTTACTCGAAGTTTTCACACCTTGGGGGGCGCGGCTTGTCTTCCCCCGCAAACGGATCGCGATATGACTCGGATTCTCGCTCTTGGATTGGCCGTTTTCGTTGCTGCGAACGTTCTGGCGGAGGAGAAGCCCAACGTTCTTGGCCTGAGCCCCACGCAGCCTGAAAAAGGTCCCTTCGTCAAGACCGAACTGGGCTACATGGTCCCCTATACCGACACGATCCCCGGTACGGATGTGACCTTTGAAATGGTGCCTATTCCTGGTGGAACTTTTACCATGGGCAGCCCGGAATCGGAGGAAGGTCGCGAGGAGGTGGAAGGCCCCCAATTCACGGTTACCGTTGAGCCGTTCTGGATGGCCAAAACAGAAGTTACTTGGGCTCAATACAAAACCTACATGCGGATGTACTCGGTGCTCAAGCAATTTGAGTCCAAGCAGATTCGCCGTGTCACCGACGATAACCGAATCGACGCCGTGACCGCCCCTACCGCCCTGTATGACCCCAGCTTTACCTATGAGTTTGGCGAAGATCCGCAGTTGCCGGCGGTCACCATGACCCAATACGCCGCCAAGCAATTTACGAAGTGGCTCAGTGGCATTACGGGCGAGCAATATCGTCTTCCCACCGAAGCCGAGTGGGAGTATGCATGCCGCGCCGGCTCCAAGACGGCCTATTCGTTTGGCGATAATCCCGCGCAACTTGACGAGTACGCCTGGCATGCAGGCAATTCGGATTACCAGCCGCACCTCGTCGCCCAAAAGAAGCCCAACGCCTGGGGGCTTTACGACATGCACGGCAATGTATGGGAGTGGGTGATCGACGAGTATTCCGAAGACGGTTACAAGCGGTTCGCAGGCAAGACTCTCAAGGCGTCCGATGCCGTGGTGTGGCCCACCAAGGCCTATCCGCGCGTCGTCAAAGGCGGCTCTTGGGATGACGAAGCGGACCGGTGCCGCTGCGCCGCGAAAATGGGCTCCAACGATCGCGAGTGGAAGACCGAAGATCCGAACCTGCCGCTTAGCCCCTGGTGGTTTACAACCGATCCTTCGCGGGCGGTGGGCTTCCGTTTCATTCGTCCGCTCCATCCAAAGCCCAAGGCCGAGATGACGAAGTACTGGGACGCCGATGTTGAGGCGATCCAACTGGACGTCGAGAATCGCCTGCAAGAGGGGCGCGGCGTACTAGGGGTTGTCGATTCCGAATTGCCCAATGTGATCAAAGAACTGGCGGACGAATAAGCATTAAGGTTGCCACAAGCGAGATGTCCTCGTACGTGGCCCAGATGACGTTCGCCGCGCCTGGGGCCTCCCAAGAACCCCTGCTCGCACCTCTGCAGTGTGGGGCGGTTGGCCCCGCGCTTGCCTAGCAGCAATTGACACTGCAGGCAGGCGTCTTTAGAATTCCCCATCTTTTCTATTTTTCGGTCCAGGCCGTGCGCCTCTGTTGTCAGGAGCTTCCCAATGAAGAAGTCCGACCTCGAAACTATGCGGGAGCGGCTGACGACGATGCGTGCGCGGCTGGTGGGCGACGTGAACACCATGTCCGACTCTGCGCTGCACAAGAGCGGCAAAGAGGCGAGCGGCAACCTGTCGAGTGTGCCCATCCATATGGCCGATCTGGGGACCGACGCCTACGAGCAGGAGTTCACAATCGGCCGGATCGAAAACGAAGAGGAGACGCTGGAGATGATCAATGGCGCCCTGCAGCGTATTAAGGCGGGCACGTTTGGCGTCTGCGTTGAATGCGGAGCGAAGATTCCCAAAGCCCGCCTCACGGCTATTCCGCATACTCCTTACTGCATCACGTGCGCCGAACAGAAGGAAGCGTAGCGTCGAGGGCGTTTCTTCCACGACGCCGCCGTTCGGCCTATTCCGGAAGCCACCTTCAAAGGATTGAAGCCCGTTGAACCGCGTCGCAGCCACCTTGTCTGAATCTTCGGAACACGGAGCCGCGGCTCCCCAGAAGTCCGCTCCGGCCGAGCCGCAATCGTACTTCCGGCGGTATGTGCTGTTTTTTACCTTGGCCATCGTCGGATGTGCCGCCGACCTCTTGACCAAACATTGGGTCTTCCAATGGCGAGGTATGCCGCGTCCCGGCAATGAATGGTGGTTGATTGAGGGCCACGTTGGCATTGAAACCGCTCTTAACCCGGGCGCCCTTTTCGGTATGGGCCGCGGCTATGGTTTTGTATTCGCTGCTCTCTCGATTGCTGCAGCGGTTGGCGTGCTAGCGTGGCTTCATTTTGGTCGGGCAGTGCGTGATCTGGCGCTCACCATTGCCCTGGGCTGTGTCTTGGGCGGCATTTTCGGCAACTTATACGACCGCCTTGGTTTGTGGCATCCGCCGGGGCAGCCCGATGTGTGGCGGAACGAAGTGCGCGATTGGATTCTCTTCCGCTGGGGCCAGTACACTTGGCCGAATTTCAACATCGCCGACAGTCTCCTTGTGTGCGGCGCCGCGCTCTTGTTCTGGCATTCCTTCCGTCACCCCGAAGAAACGGATGCAGACAAGACGAAGTCCAAGGACGCGTAGACTCGACGCGCCGAGCTTGCCGCAGCAATGGCGCTCCTTGCAGTCCTGGCCGTTGGGCGGAAGACCTTGAACCTGTTACCTGCGTAAGCCTGCTTAGAACGCTACCTCTAGCCGTTTCCAGAACGAAGTAAATCGCTGGTCATTTTCGGAAATCAGGCGAACCGTCAGCCAACCCGTCTGACCGGCGCGAGAGGAAAGATCCGCTTCAAAGTCTCGCCAGGACCGTGATCCGAGCGTCTGATCGTCCAGCTTTTGATCGAATAGCGACTCCCCCTGAAACTCCACTTGCAGTTGGGAGAGCCGCAACTGATCCATAGCCAACCGCATGCGCAGTTTCGCTCTGCCGTTTTGCGGAATGGTAATTCGCCGAGCGAACACGACCGGCTGACTGCGAGAGCCATCAATCGAGAACGCCTCCTGCTCGCCATGGAGCTCGGGGTACAAGCCGGAGTGTTTTTCGACGATGCCGCGAAATACGCGCCAGTCCGTCAGCACATGCGAAGCGGCGTCACGCACCGACTGGTCCACGTGTCGCAGCCACGGATCATCCGGCAAAGACGGTGGAACCTCAGCGTCGCCTTGCGGCGTCAACTCCACCAGGTCGCGATGCGGATCTTGCGGCCCCGCACCGACGAATCCCCACAACCGATCCTGGTGCGCCACCAGGGGGCCAAAACGTACTTCATTACGTTTCAGATTGTGAAGCGATAACGTCGCACGTTCTTCGCCTGTCTGCGCGTCAAGCCATACTAACTCGGGCCGCGGCGTCACATCGTCGCGCAAGCCAGGAACCGCCCGCACGTACACCATGCCGCCGGCTCCTCCGCACAAGCGACCTTCCAAACGATCGCTTGCGGCGCGGCGCCAGATGGTTTTGCCGCTCGCAGGATCAACCGCAAGAAACCCTTCGTCCGTCTCAACGATCAAACAGTCATCGATCAGGCCGATTACCCCCTGCAGATCCGGCAAGATGCGGGTCCAGTAGCTACGCCCTGTGTCGGCGTCCACACACTCCAACAACCGCACGCCTGGCTGCGAAAGAAACAATCGCCCCGCAGCCGCCAGCGGCGGTTCGTGGCGCTGTCCGCCGCTAGCCGGGTCTTCCTCGGGCGGCACATAAAGTTGCCTTCGGATCCAACGCACACCGCCCGTCAAATCGGCACACACCACACACCCGCCCAAGACGGCCACCAGCGCATCATCAACCGCGGCTACCTGACAGACGTACCGCGTGGTCCACGCTGGCTCGCGCATGCGAAGTAATTCCTGCTGGTCCCGTAGCTCTCCTGTCGATGAGTCATAATCGCACAGCACCAGCGTTGCTTCTCGGTTGCCATCGCGGCGCATGCGCAAGGCGACCAAGCGTCCATGAATGGCCAGGGGATCGCTGATGAGCCATTCACCTTGCGGCGGTTGGCTCGTCCACACAACCTGGCCGTTTTGTTTATCAAGACATACAAGCACGGGGCCGTCGCCGGTAAGCTGCCGTGTCAGAAGATGCTTGTCGGTCACCAGTGGCCGCATAGGAACAAGCGACCACTCGTGCGCGCGGGCGCCTTTGCCCGGTGGCGGCGGGCTTTGCCAGCGACGCTCTCCCGTCTTTACGTCATAGGCGGCGACATGAAAACGGTTATTCACATACAACGTGTCGGCGTCGATGACCCACGCCAACTGCCGCGCCACCCAATCGACATTCGCCTCCCGCACCGGACGCGGCAAACCGTGCGGATCGCTTCCCGCGGGGCCTTCCAGCCGGCTGGCGACTCGCGACGCATAGCCGCGCGGCGCAGGCGCCTCTTGAACGCGTGGTCCCGAGATCGCCCCATGCACTACCGCGGGCGGCGCCGATGCGGCTCGCTCGCGCATTTGCTTGACCAGCGTTTCGAATTCCTCTGCAGCAATGCGCACATCGCCCAGTTCCACCGGCGCTGCGACCGCGGAGCCGACATCGCGCCCCAACATCGCGCCGGCAAGCCGTTGCCGCGGCGCTAATTCGGCCAGAAAGGAGGTTTTCGAGGTTCGCGCCGCCCGATCGTATAACGCCAGCGCTTGCTCAAAGTGCCCCCGCGACAACGCACGATCTCCCATCCAGCGAGCCGCCAGCGCAGCCGCGGGCGTGGCGTCAAACTGCAGCGCCGCCGAACGAACCCCCTCTTCGTCGCCTTGGCTAATGGCGCGTCGCACGCGAAGTTCCGCAAGATCCGCGTACTGATTCTCCATGACCGACCGCAACTCGGCCCAGTCGCGCAAGGCCAGGCGAATAGCGGCGGGGAGCGAAACGAGCAATCGCGGGTCGCGACGGTCGGCCGCTACCCCCGCGGCGGTGTGTAGTTCGGTGGCGGCGATCATGCGCGCGGCGTCATCAAAGGCTTCGCCTTCTAGCAGCGCCTGGAATTCGGCCAGGAAGTTGTACGCTTCTTTGCTAAGCTCCTCGACCAAGGGGTGGCGCCATACATCGCGCTGTTCAATGAGGGTTTCAGCCGATTGGTCTGGCAATTGCCGCTGCGCTGTGGCTCGCGCCCAAGTGGCCAGGGGCAAATTTTCATCAAGCCGGTAGAACCGCAGGACGTCGCAAAGCTCAAGCGATTCTCGCCACCGTCCGGCGTTAAGGTGTTCCAGCAGTTCCTTGCGCACCAACGATTCAAGGCTTAAGCGGTAATGGTGCGGCGTGGCGATCGGCGCGGTCATCATGGAATGCCGAACCAACGAAAAGGGCGTTGCATGCCCTTCGCGATGCGCCCGCTCGGCCAGCCGCGAGTACCGCGTCAAGTACCGCATCAGATGGTTATGGTCGCTTCGCAGATCGAGGAGCAGCGCGGCCTGTTGTAATACGGCCAACTGCTCCTCCACGGGCAACTCGGCGGCGTCATCGAGCAGTGCGTTCACAAGCGCATCGCCAAGGCTCCGTGGAGCGCCGGCCGCCAAAGTCTTCACAGCACATGCTCGGCGCCAAGCATCGGTATCGACTTCGGGCGGCTGGGCGGCCGAAATTTGCGTTAGCCAGTCGCCATAATCGAAGGCTTGCGGCAACGCCAACGCTTGCGGGAGCAGGTTCGCTTCGGCAAGTGCATTGAGCGTTTCCAACGGCCGCGTATAAACGTCGCTTATGCGAATTCGCACATCGGGCCGGTTCGCTGGATAATGCAGTCCCAGATGCGTAACGTCGCCGGGCAAATGGGTCCGCAGGTCGAAGAATGGCTCGGCCCAATGAACGCCGTCGCCGCTCACCCAGCACCGCAAAATGCCGCAGCCAAACAGCAAACGCACCCAAGTGGGTTCGGGCGTGAGGGGAGTAATCCGCTCGTCGACCGCCTCGAAATGACGCTCACGGGTGTCGTCGTCGCCATGCATGGAAATCCCAAGCTGGCCGGTTCGCTGATCGCGAAGAAACTTCACAACCTCGTGAGGCTTGCCCTCTGCACCTCGTCCCAGAAAAATCCCGGCGCCGGGTGTGGCCGCGTCAATTTTCAATACAATTTCTCGCAGCCCATCGCCAGGCAGCGGCGCCGCCGCAAAACCGCGCGACTTGGCGTTATTCGCCGTCAACTCAATAGCGCCGTCGGCATGCTTCGTCAACGCGGCGCCTTCCGACAACTGCTCTTTCCATGTCCACAGCGCGGGACGCGCGGCTGAATTAGAATCCAAGCGCGGCAAGGGGGCAAAGGGGACATCTTCGGTTTTCACCATGGTCAGCCCGGTGAAAACCGCCTTGCCCTCAAAGAACACATCTTCGGGCGGACCGTGCAGCGGAGCGCGAATTAGTGCTACGTCGCCACGGCTGAGAATAATCTCCTGGTTGTGGTAGCGCAGTTCATACGGGCCGCCGTAGCGGACTTCCGTGCGCATGCCGCGACCAAAATCGGTAGCCGCCAAACGGTAACTAATCGGCTGCGGCGCGCCCCCCCGGCGCGACGTGTAATAGGCGGCCCAGCTATAGTTTTGCCCGTGGTAGTAAACCAGAGTCACCCCGTGCTCGCCCCGAAAAAAATGAATCTTGAGGCGGTCGTAGTCTTCCAGACTGAAGCGTAAGGCGGCATCTTCGCGCCACGGCGAGAGCAAACGCAGCACACCGCTAATGGCGCCACAATTCCCGACCGAGACGCGCCGGTCGCTGACCTGCGACTGCGCGTTCATCGGCGCGAACCACTTGGCTAACTCCGTTTTGTCGGGCGTAAACTTGGAAGTGCGAAACGGTTGAAAGGCGACCTGCGCAAACGCCGCGAGCGGCGCCTCGGGGCGAAGCATCGTATCCCACGGCCCCGCTACTACAGGAGGCGTGGCGCGCGTTGCTTCAGCATCCGCCGCATTGTCCGCTTCCGGTTCGCTTGGTGCGGCAGGCGGAGAGGCAGGAGCCGGCGTTTCTATGACAGCGGGCTCATCTTCGTTCGGCATAGGCGCCGAATCGGTTGGGGCTGAGGAGGCCGGCTCCTCTTTCGAATCCGCCTCGTCGGAAAAGAGTCTTGCGTTGCTACCCTCCGACTCCTCATCGGTGCGAGCGGCAGTCGCCTGCACAACGTCTGCGTTCCGCCAGGGCTTCCACCAAACTCCGGCCGCGCTTGCCACAAGGAGCAAAGCTACGAACAGCGCTCCCTTCTTCCAAAGTGTTTGGCGCCGCGCCGAAGCGGTCGAGGCGGTTTGCGCCAGCAAAGCGTCGAGGGAAACGTCTATTCGGGCCAACGCTTCGGCCGCGTTCTCCCGCAACTCGCGGCGACGCAGCAATTCCTCGCGCAACGATCCCGATTCGACAACACGCTGACGCAACCACTCCAATTCGCGCAACGTCAAGCGATCAGGCGACCTTACCTGGAGCAAGGTCAGCAGTTCGGCGTCGGTCATGTTCCCCCTCGGCGCAAAGGATGGGCCCAATCCGTATCAGCAGGAAGCGCCCGCCGCTGCTTATCGTTGCCGTTTTGGCCGCGCGGGGCTTACTCTCGCTGATCGACGGGCACAAAGGGCCGCTCGGTGGGGCCAGTATAGACCTGCCGCGGGCGGTAAATGCGTTTGGTCGGCGAGCGGTGCATTTCCACCCAGTGGGCAATCCACCCCGGCAAACGTCCCATCGCGAACAACACCGTAAACATGGGCACAGGAATGCCCATCGCACGGTAGATCACCCCCGAATAAAAGTCCACGTTGGGATAAAGCCGCCGCTCGATGAAGTACTCATCCTTCAGCGCCACTTCCTCCAATTCCTGCGCAATTTCGAACAACGGGTCGTTAATGCGCAACTTGGCGAGGAGCTTACGGCAGGCCGCCTCAATGATGCGGGCGCGCGGATCAAAGTTCTTGTACACACGGTGGCCAAAGCCCATGAGGCGGAAACCTTCGTTCTTGTCTTTGGCCATACGGACGTACTTCTGTACGTCGCCGCCGTCGTCGCGGATGCGCTCCAACATGGCAACGACAGCCTCGTTCGCGCCGCCGTGCAGCGGCCCCCACAAGGCGCTAATCCCCGCCGCCACGCTGGCGAAGAGGTTCGCGTCGGCCGAACCGACCATGCGCACCGTCGAGGTAGAACAGTTCTGCTCGTGGTCGGCGTGGCAAATCAACAGCAGGTTGAGAGCATGGACAAAGTCAGGATCGCTTTCGTACGGTTCGCACGGCACGGCGAACATCATCTGGAGAAAATTCTCACAGTATGAAAGGTCATTTTGGGGATAAATGAACGGTTGCCCCACCGATTTCTTGTAGCTGTAAGCCGCAATGGTCGGAAGCTTCGCCATGAGGCGGTGGATCGAGATTTCGACGTGTTCCGGATCGTGCGGATTAAGCGAGTCCTGATAGAACGTCGACAAGGCGGCTACCACCGACGCCAAAATTCCCATGGGGTGCGCGTCGCGTGGGAACCCATTGTAGAACTGCCGCACATCCTCGTGCAGCATCGTGTGCATGCGAATCGAATTCTGGAATTCCTCTAACTGCTTGCGCGTCGGCAGTTCGCCGTAGATAAGGAGGTAGCTGACTTCCACAAAGTCGCAGTTCTCCGCCAGATCTTCAATGGCGTAGCCGCGATACCGCAAGATTCCCCGCTCGCCGTCAAGAAAGGTGATAGCGCTGCGGGTCGAACCGGTATTGACGTAGCCTTCGTCCAGCGTGACCAAACCCGTTTGCGCTCGCAGCTTGGAAATATCCAGCGCCCGCTCGCCTTCCGTCCCCTCAAAAATCGGGAGTTCTATTTCTTCCGAGTTGACCACCAATCGGGCCGTCTCCGCCATGCGCGTTTCCTTTTCTGGAGCCA
>CAYWIS010000017.1:32499-50276 GCA_964458385.1 uncultured Pirellulaceae bacterium | reverse complement strand
GACGATCTGGACGGCATCGGAACGCTTGTCGTTGGCACGGTGAACGGCGCCGCCGGCAATGTCGGCCAGCCGATCACGCTGCCCTCGGGCGCAACGCTAACCGTCAACCCCGATGGTACGTTCACTTACGATCCGACCACCTCGTCGCAGCTCCAAGCGCTGCGGCCAACGGATCCGCCGTTTGACGACATCTTCACCTACACGGCGACCGACGGCACGAATGTCTCGGCGCCGGCGACGGTGACCATTCGCGTAAGCGGCATTAACGACGCCCCGGTGGCTGGCCCCGACTTTGTTACCACCGAAACAGGCGTGCCAACGCAGATCGTGGTCATTACCAACGATTCGGACGCCGAGGACGGGGCCGTCGATCCCACAACGATCGAAATCGTGACGCATCCGGTCAACGGCGAAGTCACGGTGGACCCGTTCAACGGCAGCATTACCTACACGTCGGATCTGTCGTTCTCGGGAACCGACACGTTCACCTACCGTGTAGCGGACTCAACGGGCGTGTTCTCGGAGCCCGCCACCGTGACGGTCACGGTGAACGCCCGGCCGTTCCCGTGGCGAAATCCGAACATGCCCTTGGACGTCAATGCCGACGGCCTAGTGACGATCCTGGATGCCCTGCTCGTGGTAAACGACATCCGTGACAACCTGGCGCTCACGGGCTTGCCGTTCCACGATCTGACCGATCCGCAGCAGCTCCAGACGCCGCCGAATCGACCGCCGTTTGTCGATGTGGTGGGCGAAGGCCCCGGCAATACGAATATCGTAAACGTGAGCGATATTCTGGCGATCGTCCAATACCTGCGCAGTCAAATCTCTGGCGCCGCTCCCGAAGGCGAGGCGATAAGCGAGCTTTTGACCACCGCGGCGACCAGCATTTTCGACGCGGCGCCCAACCCCGGCGACTTCCCGGGCTACCACAAGCTGACGGACATCACGGCCGAAAGCTACTTCCGTCGCTTGCATGAGCAGGAACGCGATGCGGCTCTGGCGGCGTTCGCAGGGCTGACGGGCGAAGGCGAGTCCGATACAACCTTGGACTCCGATTCGGAGGACTTCCTCCGCAACGTCGAAGACAACGAAGACGACACGCTCGACGTGTCCGTTGTCGACGCGATGTTCGAAGAAGGCTTCGAGTTCTAAGCGCTACGTAGCACTGTAAACCGCTTCCCCGTGGGGAAGCGGCTGCATCGGGTGGCGCCTTAGCGCCTCCACGGTTCAAAACGCCACGCTGGCCGCAGGCATCACCGCTTGCGGCCAGCTTCATTTTGCCACGGTCTGTTGGCAAGCTCCTTCTGCTTTACTCCAACCCCAGCACACCGGGTGGCGGCAAGGGCACACCGGCAATGGTGCTGCGCCGCGAAGGCAGGAACCGCGGCTCCACCGCAACCATCGCGCCCACATTGCCGCGGCTGGCGTCGACATTGACTCCCACATGCACCAAAGCCGACTCGCCGATCCGGGTGAGTCCAATCAACTGGCCAATATTCCCCGTCGGTCCCAAATCGTAGGAGGTCGAAGCATTGGCAATCCACTTCTCCGACATGCGGTACTTGGTCGAAGCCGTGATGATGTTCGCCGAGATCGGCCCTTCAATCGAGCGAATGCCCAAGTAGAACTCCGTGCGGCCTGGGCGGGTAAGCAGCGTTCCCAGCGACACGGTTCGCAAACCGTCGTGGAAGAAGTCATAGAACCCATCCGAGAGCAACGCCACGCGGTCGCCCACGTGCCAGCGGAACTCGTAGTTCACCAAGCCTAGCTCTTGGCCGAAGTTGTCGCGGTCGGCCTTGGGAAACAGCACCCCTTCCACGTCCAAGGCGATCCAATCAACAATCCGCTGCTGACCGGGCAACCCGCGCTTGGTCTGCCAGCGTTGACTAACCCCTAGCCGAGCGGCGGTCAGGTCCTCGGCAATCTCGGTGCTGGCGGCCGATACCCAGCTTTGCATGCCGCTACGAACAGCGTAGAACCGTTCTTCGAACTCGGGCGGCAGAACGCCGCCAAACGTACGATGGATAAACCGCCGGCGGAAGTGCTCCTGCGCGTCATCGTCCAGCGGGTCGTAGAGCGGTAACCGCGAGAGGTCTTCATCAGCCTCGGCCCAGAAGAAGTCGCTTTCAAAGGTGACCTTATGCGCCAGCCCGTTCAAATTGAATAGGCGGCTTTCGACCAGGGAGTCGGCGGTCCACATCGATAAGCTGGAGCGCACGCCCGTTTGCCCATACAGTCGCGTGACTTCCTCTTGGTAAATGTCTTCTTGCCAGTGGCCAATTTCTCCCAGGGCGTAGGGAACCACTTTGACCGGCCCCAACAAGAGCGGCACGTCGATCTCTTGCCGCGTTGCGGCCCGCACCCCCTCGGCCTCCACCTCCCAAGGAAGCTGCGCGACGGGAAACTCCGCCGGATTCTCGGGCGGGGTAGCAACCTCCAAATGCCCGTAACCCACGTGCGAATGGGCGTGCCAGGTGGCAAACCCAAGTACATCCTGGCCGAGCAGGTAATGATCGAACCGCGGCAACCAATTGGTTTGCGTGAAGAACTCGTTCACGCGCACCTGCCCCAGGATGCTCCAGCTCATGTTATCGACCGTGCGGTTCAGCTCGAGCGCCGTAACCTGGTCTTTCTGTTCGTCCCATTCCTCTTCGAAGTACTGTTCAAGGAAATTGCGGTCGCTGATCCAACCGGCTTCGGCCGTCACCTTATATCCGTCGGGCAGCCGGTGTCGGTGATTGAACAGCAATCGGCCGCGGAAATCTTCTTCAGGCTCCAACGATCGGCGGTCACGTCCCAAGTTGTCCTGGCCGTGATCGTCGATGAACCAAGCATCGAGGAAGCCCCGATATGGTCCGGAAAACGAAGTGCTTTCACCCTCGTAACGCAGATCCGTGCCAAAACCGAGGCCGCGTTCGCTGAAGTAATCGGTCCCGAGAGTCCACTCAACCCCCTTGGGCGCTTCCACGCCCAGTAGTTGGAACATGTTCAGGTCGGCGCCCAGTTGGAAGCCGAAGACGCGGTCGTTCCCCACGCGCAGCGACTGAATGTAGAACGTGGAATCTTCAAAATTGGTGGAAATTGTGGGCCAGTAGAAGACCGGCACGCTTCCCACAAACACCCAGTTGTTCCGGCTTTCGGCGCGCATCTGGTGATCCACCACGGGTTCGCCCGTGCGAGGATCAATGATCGGCAACCCCGTAAGGGGATCGACGTGAGCGACCTCGTTATCCTGAAAAGTGATCGTCTCCGACTGGAGCCAGTAGCGTGGTACGCCCAGGCGGCTCGTAGTGATTGCCGCCCCCTGCGCTACAAAGGTTTGACGGTTTAGTTGTTGGAGCACATCGGCCTTCAGTCGCACCAACCCTTCATACTCGGGTACGGGGGTCAACACCTCGGCCGCCAGCACCACGCCGTATTCCTGCGTGGCGTTGTAGTACATGCGATCGGCGTAGATGACCCGATTTCCCTGGCGGAACACGATGTTCCCTTCCAGGTAAAACTCCCACACCGCGTCGCCAACCGAGGCGTTGCCGCCGGCCAGATCACTAGCAACATTCGAGTTGGTCCAGATTACCGCCCGGTCGGTAAGGATCGTAACAGCGCCAACATCCATTTCACCCAGGCGCGGCACGTTTTGGACCGTCACGCCTTCAACCACGATTTGCACCCCGGCGCTCACTACGCCAATCTGCTCGGCGCCGCTGGGGCTGGGGAACCACTGTACGGGGATTCCCGCCGCGCCCCGCGGGAAGACGCGAATGCGTTTGGGCGGCACAACCGTCAGCGGAGCGCTGGCGGGAGGTGGGAGCGGCGCCGCAAACTGGGCAGGTTGCACCGAAGACGCGGTTGCGCGGCGTTGCGCCGTAAGCGAAGCCCGCGTTAACGACTGATTAAGCTCCACCTCGCGCGCTCGCAATGCGCGGAGGAAAATGGGAGGCTGCTGTTCGGGTTCGCCACCAGGAACCGTCACATTAACCGTAATGGTGGACTCGGTTGAGAAGCGTCCCAGCCAGGTTTCGCCCTGGTACACTTGCGCCGCGTTACCGGTAGCGGCGTGCGGGGGGCCGACGTATCGCGATTCGACGCGCACCTCGCCTTCCAGATACACAATCGCTTTGCGCAACTGCTGCACGCCGTGTTCTGGGCGCTCGATCCACAAGATCGCCTCGTGGCTTTGTGCGACGAGCGCGCCTTGCCGTACACGACACGATCCCGACAGGTGCCAAACGTCGTATTCCCCCTGGCGCCAGCGATGACTTCGCGCGGCCGAGATCGAAACGGGAGCCTGCGGGTCAGGTGGAGGAAGCTCAATCTGGCCCATCGCGGCTGAATACGAGAGCAGCCACAACGCCAGGACCGCCAGCCACGTTGCGGACAAACCCCGAGCGCCAGCCGCGCCCTCGCAGCGCGCACCAGGAGCGGCGACGCGCATTGGCGCTGCGCGCCGCGGCCGAACGGCGAGATCGTCCCTGAAGCGACTCAGTGTCGGCATCCTTGCCCGAGGCGCTCGTCCCCGACGGCGTGATAAGAAGCCCCACCGCCCCACGAGCGCAAAATTTGCGGGCGGGATTATAAAGGCGCTCCGCGCGCGCCGCAAGGCAAGTTCTACCGTAGCGAAGAACGCCTAACTTACGGACTGCAAGTCACTTCGGCGCTGGGTCAGACGGGCGGCGCCGGCGGCGGCCAGGAGGGAAACGCCCGGCATCAGCGGTCCCCGCATCCGCATGTCAGTCCAATAGAAGGTATGAACCGCGGTAAAGGCGACACACAACAGAACCAGGCCTATCCACGGCGGCGCCACTAGGTGGCGTCCAACGGCGATTAATCCTCGAAGCGTCAGAAGAAACACGGCGGCGTACCATCCCCCCACCGCGATGCGCATCAAGGTTTGTTGCGTTGATTCGCTGTCTTGGACCTTCCGCGGGGTGAGTCGCCATAAGTCGCGAATGCGCAAAAGGCAGGCATAGGCAAAGGCGCCGGGGCGTCGCCGGATGCTATCCCCTGCTTCCTGGTAAAGAGCGCGATCCAGCCCGACCTCGTCATTTAGATGAGCTGCGCGAAGTTGTTCAAGGCGAGGAAGCAGCCAAGCAGCGTCAAATGGGCGAGACCGCCCCTGGAACAAATGATCGTAATAGTGATCGTTGTTGCCCAACCACAAGGTATACCCGCCGTGCGTGGTGGTGAAGATCGGCCGGTCCAATTGGACTAGGTTCCGGATCGTCCACGGCGCCAACACGGCGGCCGCCGCCCCCAACAAGGCTGCGGCATGCGCGATGCGCCGCGACGGCTTCGGCCCAAGCAACACCCAGCCCACCAGCAGTAGCAACCAAGGGAGAAATGTCGGCCGACAAAGCGTCGCCAGCCCTACAAGGCTCCCCACCACGCCCGCCGCAGCCAAGGTCGGCTTGCGATGGAAGCGCGCCACCGCAACCAGCCCCACCACCGCCAGAAGCGCCGCGAGGGTTTCGGTCATCACGAGCGATGCTTGTCGCATCAAGATGGGATCGCAAGCCGTCAAGCCAACCGCTAACCATGCCCCCCGCCCTAACCCTGCGCGCCAGGCCAAAAGGTAAGTGATTGCCGCTGTTGCTGCTCCAAGCACCACGTGCGCCACGGCGACAGCCATGGGCGATAGCGCGTCGCCATGAAGCAACACGCTCAGCAAGAGTGGATAAAGCGGCGGGCGATAGGCGGTCGGTCGTGGTTCGGTCGGTTGAGACGTTCCCTCGGCCAGACCAAAAACGCCCGTGGTGCGCCACGTAACGGCAAGCCGCCGATAAGCGTCGGGATCCTCTTGCAGCGAGGGGTACTGCGCCCACATAGCGCCGATGCGCACCAGCAGGGCCGCGCAAAACACCGCCGCCAGCGCCATCCACGGAATTGTGGTGGATGGCGTCGCGAATCGAGAATCCTCCACCTTAGTATTCATGGCGCCATCGTACCATGTTCTTTGCCGCCGGCGCCCGGCGGCTTCATCGAATGGCGCCTCTTAACGCAGAAGGAAGCTAGCCACGCAGCGTCCGGCCGTTCTTGGAAGCAAACCCCAGGGAGCTTCTCCTCGGGACTTCACAACGGCACGGTTCCGTGGACTTTCTTTTGCGCTGAGCAACGCTCCATCGCGGCCCCCCAAGCGCAGAGCCCCAGCGGCGTTAACCTCCTTGGGAAAACACCTCGGCGGCGCGACGCTGCATCTCTTCCCATGAGACGTCCTCCTTGCGTGTCGCCAAGCTCCACACATGCCCAAAGGGGTCCTTCAATTCTCCGAAGCGATCGCCCCAAAACATGTCTTGTAGGGGCATGATGACCTCGCAACCGGCTTCCACCGCACGGTTGAAAACGGCATCAACATCTTCCAGGTAAAGATGGAGCGAAACCGAAGTGCCGCCCAAGGTCTGAGGCGATTTCTGTGCCCATTGGGGGTTTTCGTCGCTCAACATCACCATGGAATTACCCAGGCGCATTTCGGCGTGGACCGTGCTTTGTCCATCGGGGCCGGGCATGCGAAAAGTTTCTTCGGCGCCAAACGCCTTGCGGTAGAACTCCAACGCCTGAACGCTATTTGGAACGACCAGGTGGCAACTCACGGTGTTGTAACCTTGGGGAATCGGTTGGACCATAGAACTATTCTCTCGAGTAAAGAAGGAAGCACGCCCCATGCGTGTACACATGTACATATACCGAAATATAGCGGCAACTGAAGCCAGCGCCAACTAATTTTTTTGACGCCGCCACCGATCCCTTCTGTGTGGTCCCCTTGGAAAGTACGCTGATGGAGCCCCCAACCAACCCCCAGCACGCTCATGACCAGAGCAAGATTTGGTCGCACTTTCAAAATGAGGCTGTGGAGAGTTTCGACGCGGCGCGGCCGCGCTTGGAGTACCTGGTAGGACGAATCGCCCGGCGCGCAACCCATGCGCGACCGCGGGTGCTGAACATCGGCGTGGGCAATGGCTACCTGGAGCGATTATGCCAAACGCGGGGTTGGGACATTCACGCGCTGGATCCCGACGAGCAAGCCCTCGAGAGGCTGCGCGTCGAAGGCATTAAGACGCAGGTCGGTTCTATAGAAAAACTGCCGTTTGCCGCCGAAGCGTTTGATTTCGTCGTGGCAAGCGAAGTGATTGAGCACCTGGATGCATCTCAGCGCACGGCCGGACTTGCCGAGATTGCACGTGTCTTGGCGCCCGGCGGATGGTTTTTCGGCACAACCCCGTACAACGAAGATTTGAAATTGGGCATGACCGTTTGCCCCTGCTGCGGCGCCTGTTTTCACCGGTGGGGGCACCAAGCGTCGTTTACGCTCGAATCGTTGACCGCAGAATTGGGTCCCTGGTTTCAGGTCGTTGAACTGCGTCGTACCGCGTTTGTTGACTTCCGCGGCCGAAGTTTGCCGGGCAAGGTCAAATCGGCTCTTCGTGTCCTGTTGGCTCGGCAGGGATAGGCCATTGCCGTGCCTACCATTTATTGGTCCGCAAGGAAGCCGAACGGCAGTTGAGCCGCGCTGCGTGTCCTAACGGCGAGACGGACGTTGTGTGCCGCCCTGAGGGATCGTAGCGAGTTCGCCAAGGAGCTCTTCGTTGGGCTCCGGTTCGGCTTGTTGCTGGTCGCGCAGCACGCGTACGACCGCCAATAGGTCAACCACCGTAGCCAACCCATCGCCGCTAGGGTCATAGTACGGAGGCGGAGCGAAGTTGGCATTGGGGGGCGGTAATTGGGCCACGCCGTGATTGTCGCGCAGGAACCGCACTAACGTCAGAAGGTCGGCAAGTTCGACCGCGCCGTTGCCGTCGATATCGGCGTGCTCCGTCGGATGTCGCCACGACGCCGCCGGGTGAACCAGCACGCGGCGCAGCGAGTTGGGCGTTAGCACGTAAATTTCGCCAGCCTCATCCCGCCCAAACCCCAGGATATTGGCGCCAAGGGGATTTCCGCCGCGCACGGTCGGCTCCGACAACTCCCAAGTGCCCCCGCGATCTTCCAGAACGAACAGGCGTCCGGTCAAATCGCCAAACACGTACACACCCTGCAAAGCGGGGAATGCGTTGCCACGGTAAACCAAGCCTCCGATCACGGCGCGTCCTTTCTCTGGGTTCGGATACTCGGCGATGGGATCGATCAGGTCGGCCGTAGGACAGCTTTCGGATGGTTCGAAGCAATGTGCGCCTTCGCGAAAGCGCCATCCGTAATTTCCGCCAGCAAACACCCAATCGACTTCCTCCCAGTCGCCTTGGCCAACATCGCCGACCAGGAGCCGATCCACGCTCGCCAAACCGTTCGGACCGTCGTCAAACGACATCCGAAAAGGATTACGAAACCCATAGGCGAAGATCTCCTCGCGCACGCCCGCCTGACCGACAAAGGGATTGGTCGGCGGAATGCCATACTGGCTGCCAGGTCCGTTGGTTCCATCCACATCGATGCGAAGAATCTTGCCCAACAAGTTGCCGCGGTTTTGTGCGTTGTTTTGCGGATCGCCTCCCGCGCCGCCGTCGCCCGTCGAGATGTAAAGCAACCCATCGTCGGGCCCAAACTGTAAGTCACCGCCATTGTGATTGGCAAACGGCTGAGTGAATCGCAACAGGATGCGTTCGGATTCGGGGTCGGCAATGTACATGTTGTTCGCCGCCACGCGATATTCGGCCACCACCGAATCATGATTGCCGCCCGCCAACGGCGGCGCGCTGTAGTAAACGTAGAACTTGCCCTGGCCTACGGCGCCGGGCGTCACATAGTCGGGATGAAACGCCAGTCCCAGAAGGCCCCGCTCGCCTCCACTAACGATACGGTCAGATAAATCCAGAAACGGCGTCGGTCGCACGGCTCCGCTCTGCACAATTTGAATTCGGCCTCCCTGTTCGGCTACAAACAGCCGACCTGAACCATCACCGGCATGCGTGGCCGTAACGGGCGCCGTCAGAGCGGCGGTTACCGTCACTAGCTCCAACTCGCCTGCGAATGCCAACAACTGCCGGCTTTCCAATGCCTGCCCGATCAGTGCTGCACTACAAGACGTCTCAGGGAGCAAGAAGGAGCGTCTTGGCTTTCTTCGGGTGCTTCGCCGGCGCACAGCCAAGTGAAAAGCAGAGAACATAAGCCCCTCCCTTCGGCGATCGTCGAGCGGCTTCCCAACAGCATCTGCCGACGATCCCCAAGAAGATTAGCAACACTTGCGCCTGCGCCACAGAAAATTGACGCCGCCATCGGTCACGGGCATACTAGGGCAGGCGTTGGCGATGCCCCCGCCCAACATCCGACCGCAAGGCGCTCGGTTGCTACTCTGCGTCGTTCGGATGCGAGTACGGAGCATCGTCCTACGGCAACGCCGCTTCGACCGGGCAACTCTCCTTCTGCATAAGTTTCCGTCGTAATGCCAATCCTTCGCCTCGCTCTCGGCTTGTCACTTCTGGTACTGGGCGCCGCTTACGCCGAGGATCGGCCGCCGAACGTCGTCATCATCTTTGCCGACGATATGGGCTATGGCGACTTAGGTTGTTACGGCGCCAAAGACATTCAAACGCCGAACCTCGATCGGATGGCCCGCGAGGGAAACCGCCTTACCAGCTTTTATGTGGCGCAAGCGGTCTGCGGCGCTTCGCGAGCTGGACTGTTGACCGGCTGTTATCCCAACCGGATCGGTATGCTGGGCGCGCCTGACCATCGCGCTACGCATGGCATTCATCCCGAAGAAACAACGCTTGCGGAAATGCTCCGCGAGCGCGGCTACGCCACCGCCATGTACGGCAAGTGGCATCTAGGCCATCATCGCCCGTTCTTGCCGCTGCAAAATGGCTTTGACGATTACTTTGGCCTGCCGTACTCCAACGATATGTGGCCGTTTCATCCGACAGCCGGAAGGAATTATCCGCCGCTGCCATTGATCTCGGGAAACGACACGATCGAAACCAACCCCAACCAGTCACAACTGACCACGTGGTACACGGAGCGAGCAGTCAAATTCATCGAGACTCACCCGCAACAACCGTTCTTTCTTTACGTGGCGCACGCCATGCCCCATGTGCCGTTGTTTGTTTCTGACAAGTTCCGCGGAAAGTCCAAACAAGGGCTGTATGGCGACGTGGTTCAAGAGATCGACTGGAGCGTAGGACAGATTCTCGACGCGCTCCAGCGCACCGGTTTAGAGGAACAAACGCTCGTGCTGTTCACGTCAGACAACGGGCCGTGGCTCTCGTACGGCAATCATGCAGGATCGGCGGGACCACTGCGCGAAGGAAAAGGAACCACGTGGGAAGGCGGCATGCGCGTGCCATGCCTGGTGCGCTGGCCCGGGCGCGTGCGTGCAGGAAGCGAGTGCCACGAAATCGCCGCAACCATCGACATCTTGCCGACCGTGGCGCACCTGACCGGCGCGCCGCTTCCGACCCGCAAGATCGACGGCAAGAACATTTGGCCGCTGTTGGCGGGCGAACCCGGCGTGAAGTCGCCGCATGAAGCCTTTTACTATTACTGGGGGCGTGAGCTGCAAGCCGTTCGTAGCGGCCCCTGGAAACTGCACTTCCCCCACGACTACCGCAGCCTCACCGGCGCGCCCGGCCAGAATGGTCAACCCGGCGGCTACACCAACCAGCGCTGCGGGTTGGAGTTATACAATCTGGAAAGCGATCTAGGGGAACGTCACAACGTGGCCGACCAGCATCCCGAGGTTGTACAGCGTCTTCAAGAACTGGCCGACGCGATGCGACAAGAACTGGGCGATTCGCGAACCGGCCGCCAAGGGCAAAGCGTCCGCGAGCCCGGCAGGATTTGATTGCCGGGGCGCGCCGCGAAGCATCGCCGCCGACGTTATTTCATGTTTGGGGTCGGTCGCTCGCCGGGTAGCGGGGTCACGACACCAACGCACGCTGGCGGTATAATCTTCCTTCGCGTTGCGGCGAAAGTAAGCTAGCCCCCTCCCTCCTCAACTCCTCCCCGTTTGGCTCGGTCGGCCGCTACGCGCCCCTTATGTGCGTTCCCCGAAATTGACGATGTACGACACGATCATCATAGGCGCAGGGATGTCGGGCTTGGCGGCCGGTATTCGGCTCGCCCACTATGGCAAGCGCGTTTGCATTCTGGAAAAACACTACACGATTGGCGGACTGAACTCGTTTTATCGCTTGCGCGGCCGCGATTATGACGTGGGCCTGCACGCTGTTACGAACTACGCCCCCAAAGGCTCGAAGAAGGGGCCGCTGATTCGGCTGCTGCGGCAATTGCGTTTGCGATGGGAGGATCTGGACCTTTCCGAGCAGTACGGGTCGCGAATTGCCTTTCCTGGCGTCCATTTGAGCTTTAACAACGACCTGGGCTTGCTAGAGTCCGAGATTGCCGCCAAGTTCCCTCGGCAAAAGGACAACTTCCAAAAGCTGCTTCAGACCATTGTCGACTACGACGACTTGGACGAGCGCACATTCAACCTGTCGACGCGGCAAATCCTCGGTGAAATTTTCGACGATCCTCTGTTGATCGAAATGCTGCTGTGCCCGGTAATGTGGTACGGCAACGCCCGCGAACACGACATGGACTTCGCGCAGTTCTCGATCATGTTCCGCAGCATTTTTGTCGAAGGGTTGGCGCGGCCTTTCGCGGGCGTGCGGCTGATCCTCAAGCACTTGGTGCGCAAGTACCGGTCGCTGGGAGGCGAGTTGCGTTTGCGTTCGGGCGTAGCCCGCATTTGCGTCGAGGGCGACCGTGCAACCGGCGTGGTGCTCGAGAACGGCGATGAGTTGGAAGCCCGCAATGTGCTTTCGTCCGCGGGCCTGGTTGAAACCATGCAGCTTTGCGACAACGCCACCCCCGACTGGAGCAACGTGGGGCGGATGTCATTCGCCGAGTGTATTTCGATTCTCGACAAGCGCCCCCGGCAACTGGGCATCAACGACACCATCGTGTTCTACAACGACTCCGACAAGTTTCATTGGGAATCGCCGCACGAGGCGCTCTGCGACGTGCGCACCGGCGTGATCTGCTCGCCCAACAACTTCCAGTACTCGCCGTCCCAAGGCGATCTTCCCGATGGCGTGGTGCGGATTACGGCCATCGCCAGCTTTGACGGATGGACGGGGCTTTCGGAGGAAAACTACCGGCTGGAGAAGCTGCGCTGGTACGACCGCATCATCGCCTCGGCCGTGCGGTTCATTCCCGACTTCCGCAGCCGGGTGATCGACACCGATATGTTCACGCCGCGCACCATCCACCGCTACACCTGGCATGCGAACGCCGCCGTGTATGGCGCCCCACGCAAGCAGTTTGACGGCAAGACGCACCTCCAGAACTTATTCATTTGCGGCTCCGATCAAGGTCTGGTGGGCATCGTCGGCTCCATCGTCAGCGGCATCTCCATCGCAAACAAGAACTTGCTGCTGGATGATTAACCGCGCCAAACGCTGGCCGCTAGCTCTATGAACACCCTTCATCGTGCCAGCCGCCATTTCGATTCGGTGGTGGGATTTTGCCATTTGAAGTGGATTCACCGCATCCTTACGGGAAACGCCCGACCGAGGATTAAGTTTAAGTAGGGGATGATCCTCGCTCGCCGGTTTTAGAATGGCGCTAACCTGACCTCTTCGAACAGAACAGTTATCTCCGACGCCGCGGCGTTTTCGTCAAATCCCGCACAGGCCGCATAACCGCGCAACTCGGTTCCGATTTTGCCGGCAAAGGCGAGGCCCATAAAGGCGTCGTCCGAGATACGACGATGAGTGCGGTTGGAACGGCCTTCCCTCTCAATTGCCAGGAGGGGAAGGGAGAGAGAAGGGCGTTCGCAAGCACCCCACGTCCGCCGGCCGTCGGCCTGCAGACACCAACGAATATCCTGCATCCTTCAAACCACGGAAGGCTGGAGATGCTTCAACACTCGCAAAACCCCACCACGGTCGGACGCCCTGCGCGTCGGCGCGGCCGGCTTATTCCGGTTCGGCGGATTCTTACAACGGGCTTGTGCGCTGGCGCCGCCTTGTTGAGTAGCGCGGCCGCGCAGGCCCAACAACCAATTACCCCCGTTGGCTACAATACCGGCCTCCGCGGTCACTCCACGCACGTCGGACACGGCCACAGCTACTACAACGCGCAGTGTTGCCCGCCGTACGCCTATCCGGGCACGCCGTACTACCATTCACACCAACCGTACGCAGATCAGACGCCCACTCCTGCCGATCGGTCGCCGGATCAAGACGCCCAAGCGCCGAGCACCCAAGACCTAACGCCCGCGCCCGACACAACCCAGGCGCCTTTCCCCAGCACGCCCTCGCTCTCGGGCGCCACCGGCACAGCCACCGCGCCCTCGAGTGCGGTTCCCAACGCCATTGGCGATTTCTTTACGGTCTTCGCTGGGCGGCACGGGCAGGAAATTTTTTACTACGACAATTACACCATTGGTCAGCCTTACATCGCTCTGAGTAATCCCGCAACGAGTGTCGTTGGGCGCATCAAGGCGAGCGAGAATAACAGCCCGATGCCGACTGACCGCGTGTTCCTCGATTTTGCGGTGTACAACAACGTGCCCTTCACAACCCCAGACGGGCGAATCGACGGCATCGACGTACAGCGTTTTATTCCCGGCATCGAACGCACCCTGTTCGACGGCATGATGTCGGTCGAACTGCGCATGCCATTCGCTCGCACGCTGGATAACGCCGTGGTCTTCGGAGAAGGGCTCGATGGCGACTCTTGGGAGATTGGCAACCTCTACGCCGCGGTGAAAACGCTGCTTTACCAAGGCGACACGGTGGCGGTCACGGGCGGCTTGGGGATCAACGTACCTACGGCCGAAGACCTGAAGTTCACCGATTCACTTGGGGGAACGGGTGAGATCGAGAACGAAGCAGTTCACCTGTTGCCGTTCTTCGGCCTACTTCACACACCCAACGATACGTTTTACACCCAAACGTATGTGCAGGTGGATGTCGACGCGAATGGCAACACCTTCCGATGGAATGGGTTGGATCGCGGTGTGATCCAGGATCAAACGCTGCTCTACGCCGACGTGGTTGTGGGCGCCTGGCTCTACGACGATCCTTCCTCGAATGGCATTCAAGGAATCGTGGGGACCACAGAAATTCACTACACAACCTCGGTGAAAGATTTTGACGCGTTCAACGACGTCAACACATCCACCGACCCGGTCGCCCTCGACGACTTTGATTTCCTCACGGGAATTGTCGGTATTCACCTGCTGCACGCGAACGGAGCGCAACTGACATTCGCTTACGGCGTGCCGCTCATCACGCATCGTTTCTCCGACGGCGAATTCCGCATGATGGTCAACTGGGGATTGCCCGCGGGCGGGTTCGGCGGCCGGTAAGCGCGGCGGTCGTCTTTAATTTCGAAACAGCGGGCGACGGAGGCGCTCGCTGTTTTTCTTTCGCCAAGAGGATCGAAGTTGCCGGAGCGCGATTCCTGGAATGGCCCGGCAAAGAGCGCAAACTGCAAGCCCGAGAGAAGTTTCGCAGACTTTTCGGATTAACCAAGAGATCCGGTTATACCGAACCTACCTCAAGCAGGGGTCATGCGGCGTCGATAAGCACGGCGAGGAATCGCGGCTGGGGTAAGGATACTTGCGTCCGGACGACATTCTTCTACGGTTCGCGTCGGCTCCCGCGCCGGTTAGGCCGAACCGATTTGGACCCAACTCTTCAGTTCCCGGAAGTCACGAAACACAGATGGCCCAACCCATGCCTGGTCAACCCGAAGACGCCAGCCGCCCGAACCGCCGCCGTCGGCTAACGCCCGCGCGGCGAATTCACCGATTTCTGGTCACCGGTCTGTGCGCCGGCGCTACGCTGGTAGGCGGGGCGCTATCGGCCGACGCCGACCAGCGACTTACGAACGCCACACTGCGTAGCCGTAATGCCGCCACCGCTTACGGCCACGGCTCCTACTACGCGCCGAACGCCTGCAACACGCCCCATTACTCGGCGCCATGCCCCACATGTCCGGAGCCCCACGGGCCTCACTACGATTTCGTCGCGCCGCCCTATCCGCCGCTGCAAGGTGAAGATCGTGAAAGCGGCGATCAAGGAACCGGGGCGCAAAGCGATAGCTTCGGCATGTCGGACCTAAGCTCTACCTCCATTCCACCCGTCAGCACACCCTCGCTTTCGGGCGCCACGGGCACGCCGACGGCGCCGGCGAGTGCAACACCCAACCTCGTCGGCGATTTCTTTGGCTCCAGCCAGCGCGCTACCGTGCGAATTCTGGGGGGCGGTCCCGGTTCGGGCTCCTTCCAGATCCAAGATCCCAACGAAAGCGTCACCGGTCGCATCAAGCAGGCCGAAAGCTATAGCCCCTTGCCGCGCGACCGCGTCTTCCTGGACTACGCCGCGTACTGGAGTGTGCCAATTGGCCCGTCCGTTGGATCAACGCCCGCCGACATTAGCATCCAGCGGTTCACGCCGGGTATTGAGCGCACCTTCTTCGACCAAATGTTGTCGATCGAAGTTCGCATGCCGGTCGCTCGGACTCTCGATAGTTCGTTCAGCACCGCCGACAGCTCGGTCGATACCGATCACTGGGAGGCGGACAACCTGAACCTGGCCCTCAAAGCGTTATTGTTCCAGAACGACAACTGGGCTTTCACGAGCGGTTTGGGTATTCGTACGCCCACGGCGAAAGACCTGAAGTACTCCAGCGGCGTCAACTCGTTGGAAGTGGAGAACCAGTCCGTCCACCTGATGCCGTGGTTTGGCGCGCTGTACACTCCCAACAGCCCGTTCTTTGCTCAAGCGTTGATCCAAGTTGACGTCGACGCCAACGGTAACGATGTCATCGTCAACGCCGGCGCTGGCGATATCCGTGCAGGAACCTTGCAGGATCAGACTTACCTGTTCAGCTCGTTCTCCGTGGGAGCCTGGCTTCTGGACAATCCCTGCGCCGAGCGGCTCACCTCGGTCGCCACAACGTTAGAGCTTCACCACAGCACCACGGTCCAGGATCCAGACTTTATTAACAACGCGGGAATCATTATCGCCGAACACGGCGCCAACCCCGCCACTGGCGCTGGGGCTGATCCCGATTTTGACGCCTTCACCGGCGTGATTGGCTTGCACTTGTTCTACGCGGGCGGGGCGCAAGTTACCTTTGCGTACGGCGTCCCCATCGGTAACGACAAATTCGCCGACGGCGAATTCCGCACCCTGCTGAGCCGATATTACTAAAGGAGCGCCCAAGTCGCCCACCATTGGGCCCCAAAGAATCACCCGGCCCCGGGCTACTCTCCGCCCGAGTCGGTGACGCGAGGAAAAACAGCGGACGCAGTGCTTGTGTCCGCTGTTTTATTTCTTGTAGACTACACAATAGTGGTAAACCATCAGATCCATGGCGGGGGCCATGGGCGGCATCATGTAACATTGCGAGGTTTTTTCCGCTCGTAAGTTTGAACCGGATTAGTCGGAAGAATCTCGCCGCTCAGACGTTTTCCAAACAGGGATTGTACATGCTTGGCATGCCTGCCGAGCAAATAGGGGGGTGCGATTCGCTACACTCCGATTCTTTGCCCACCACGGAGGGGCACGGCTTCCTTTTTTGACCGTTCATCCATCCTTTTGCGGATTTATGTGGTAGCGTAATAGGCCGAAACGCATTCCACCCGCAAGGATTCCCTTCTATGCTCAAATTGCGTAATCTTCTGCTTTTGGCCTGCTGGGGAATGTGCCTTTCCCCCGTATTCGCCAGCGAAGCGCTAAACCAGCGTGCCGTGGGAATTTTGCATAAGTACTGCACTTCCTGCCACGGCTCCGAAACCCAAGAGGGCGGTTTGCGACTCGACTCTGCGGAAGGGTTCCGCGCCGGGGGAGATTCGGGCGAAAGCCTTGATGGCGATGGTTTGCTCTGGCGGCGCGTCGGTGTCGATGCCGACATGCCCCCCGAAAAATCGCCACAACCCTCCAATGAAGAAAAAGCCATCTTGCAGCAATGGCTGGCCAATGGCGCCGTATTCCCCGCCGACGCGCGTGAGAATCGCCCCGCGGAACTCGCCGACGCCGCGAACCGGGTCTTTCGTAAGCACTGTTTCTCTTGTCATGGTCAACAATTCAAGGCGCCAGGACTGAACTTCGGCAGTTACGAGACGTTGGTGCATCCGGTCGAAGGGCGCGTTATGTCGTTCTTGACGGGTGGGGATCCGGCCAACTCGCTCATTTGGAAGCGAATCGCCAACGGGACGATGCCGCCCAAGTCGCAGCAAGTCCAGATGACGGCGCAAGAGAAGGACACCATCAACGCTTGGATCGCCGCCGGCGCTCCGCGGTGGCCCAAGGCAAAGGCCGTACGCACGCGCGTGACCGAGTTGGACGTTCAGCAGGCGATTCTGGCGCATCTCAACTCACTCCCCGAATCGGCGCGGCGGCATCAGCGATATTTCACGTTCGCCCATCTGCACAACAACCCGCTGCTCTCGGATGAAGAACTGGCCATGTTCAAGGCCGCGCTTTCCAAGGCGATCAACAGCCTGACGTGGGAAAGCGAAATCGTCGTGCCGCAGCCGGTCGATTCCAACCAGACCGTTTATGTTGTCGATCTGCGCGATCTGGATTGGACCGACCAGAATCATTGGAACAAACTGTTCGACTCCACGCCCCGCACGAACGACGAGCAGCACGAGGGCTACCCCTATGGCTTGGAGTTCCAAGAGTCCCAGCTTGAACGGCTTGCGGAAGACATCTTCCGCCTGGCGGAAACCAAGCTGCACAAACTGCGTGTGCGGGCCGACTGGTTCGTGGTGAAGGCCACGCGTCCTCCGCTCTACCACGAATTGCTGGAGCTCCCCGATACCGCCA
>CAYWIS010000017.1:0-32489 GCA_964458385.1 uncultured Pirellulaceae bacterium | reverse complement strand
CCACCGCCCTGGAGCGACGCCTGGAAGTCGACACAATCCAAGACTGGAAACAGCCCGACCTGATGCGTGGGGCCGTAATCCGCAGCAAGGTTTCGACGCATAACCGATTGCTAGATCGGCACCGGGCGCTGCATGGCGCCTATTGGATCAGTTACGACTTTAAAACCAGCCGTGGCACGGGGAGTCTCCCCGAGAAACCACTAGGGCCCAACTTCGAAGGCCATCCCTTTCCGCAACTGGCGTTTGTTCAAGATGGCGGCGAGGCGGTGTTCACCTTGCCCAACGGCCTGAACGGCTACTACTTGCTCGACGGGCAGAAAAAGCGTATCGCCCGCGGGCCGATCGAGATCGTCCGCGATTCGAACGAAACCTCAGGAACGCCCGAGATTGTCACCGGCTTGTCGTGCCTGGTTTGCCACAAACATGGCGTGGTGCGTTTTGAAGATGTCATTCGCCGCACCACACGGCTGCAAGGCGATGAACGCCGCAAACTGGAAGATTTGTTTACGCCGGTCGACAAGATGAACGAGCGTCTGACCAAGGACGAAGAGAAGTTCCTAACAGCGCTCCTGAAAGCCGTACAACCGTTTGTACCCGTCAGTTCGATCGATGAACTGCGCAACTTGCCCGATGAACCGATCAGTGTGGTGGTCCGCTACTACCACAGCGATCTAACGCTCGATATGGTCGCCGCCGAACTCGACTTCCAACGGCCCGAGCAGGTGCAGTTGCTCCGCGCGTCGATCGCCGCCAATACCCGGATCGCCCAGGTCCTCGGCCCGCTCTTGCAGGACGAAGGCGTCATCAAGCGCGAAGTTTGGGAGTCGCGCAATGGCGGTAACAGCGGATTCCAAACGGTCGCCGTGGAGCTGAATATCGGAGTGCCGATCGACTAACACCAAGCCGCGGCCTGCGCCCGCTGCGGTATGCCCCATGTCCCGACGCAACGAAAGATATCCAACGATGCTGCAATTCACTCGGAAACTATCGTCGCTCGGGTTGTTGACGGTCCTTGTACTGGCGACTCTCGCGCCGCCTTCTTGGGCAGACGACGAGGTCGTGCTCAACAAACGGCTGGAAGAGGCCGTTGACGAGCTGGCGGCCAAGGTTGCCGACTATGTGAAAAACACCGCGGGGGTAAGTACCGTATCCGTTGGCGCGTTCACTGAAGGACAGGGCGGATTCATCGCCAGTTTTGGCCCGGCCATCAAAAAGATGATGATCGATCGCTTGGCCGGTTCGCACCAGATCACGACCCAGGCGCGTCAGAATGTCTCCTTCAAAGGGGAATACACCTATTTCGCCGATGCGGGCAAAGTTCAATTATCCGTGGCCGTCATGCAAGACGGCCTGCCGCGGAAACGCTTTACCGCCGATGTCTACAACGTCTCCGACGTCGCCGCCATGTTTGGCGCCACCGGTGTGTTGTCGGTTAGCAATAGTAAACAACGCATCAAAGATCTGAACACCACGATCGTTCAACCGGCTCCGCAGGTGATTCCTGCCGCGGCTCCGGCGGCCGGTAATTCTCCAAGCCGCGCACTTGCCGCCAAGAACGGTCAGTTCGCCGTGGAAATTTGGCGTCTTAAGTCCGACAAGTACGCTTTGCCGAATCCGAGCGACGAGGACTACGAACCGCTCCCCATCGAGCGCGACACTGATAACTTCCTCCGGGTCAACCTGGAGTTGAAAGACCGCTACGCGGTGCGACTAATCAACAACACGCCCCGCCTGGCCGCGGCGACGCTAACCATCGACGGCCTCAACCTGTTTGCATTTAGCGAGATCGATAACTACCGTAAGTTGGGTAAGGTCGTGGTTCCACCGGGGCCTAAGGGTGTGCTCATTAAGGGCTGGCATCGGAACAACAACACGTCGAACGCGTTCGAAGTATGCGACGTGGGCGAATCGGCCGCCGCACAAGTACAAAACGGCGCCTCAAGCCTGGTTGTGGTTGACGACCAAATCGGCGTCATTTCGGTGCTGTTTGCCGCTGCGGTCGACGTCGAATCCAACGATGCACTTCCCAGCGACGAGCCCCAAATTGCTTCGGTCGGCACGAACGTGGGGCCGGTGCTTTCACAAAAATATCGCGAGACGAGGGTCAAAATTGGCCTGGATCGCGAAATCATAAGCATCCGGTATAACCACGCCCCGCCTCCGCCGGCGCCAACAAATTAACCCCCGCCAATAATCAGAAACCAAGGGCTGCTTGACCGACCGGGAACCGAAACTCGGTACGCCCAAGTTTTTCCGAGCGGCGGCCCTTTTCCTGGCCGCCCAAGTTGGGAAATCAGCATACAAGGTTAGACGGCTCGCCCAAGGCGATAGGTCTTTTCCGACACGGCGCAGGAGGAGGACCATCCCCCCCACCTTGTGAGCCATACATGAACGGGCCAACCTTAAGGAGTTGACTTCCATGCGACGCTTCACGATTCACGCCTTTTTCCTGAGCGTTTCTCTCGCGCTCGCGTTTGGGGCGGGCTCCTCTCCTGCTCCGGCGCAAGAGGCCGACGACGGCAAGCTGTCGGCCGCAGTGCGTCAACTGGCTGACGACATCAGCAAATACCTGCTCAACGACGCAGGAGTTGGCGAAGTCTCGCTCGGCTCGTTCACCGGCGCCCAGGCCGACCTGGCGCCGAACTTTGGGCTGGCAATCAAGAAGTCACTATCTGACGAGCTGAAAAGGCGGAATATTACCGTAAAGTCGCTGGGAAGCAAGTTCTCGTGCAAAGGCGAGTTCACCTACTTCAGCGACGCAGGGAAGGTCACCATCGACGCCGTGCTGCGCGAAGGCGCTTTCAAACGCAAAACATACTCCCAAGATATTTTCGACGTGTCGGATATTGTGGCCCTCATGGGCGGCACCGGCAAACTTTCAACCGATCCAGAGAAACGCTCCGAGGATCTCGCCAAGGCTATTGAAAATCCGCAACCGGTGGTCGAAGAGCTTCCAAACGAATCTCCCAAAACCAGGGCGAATCTCGTCACCGCCCAAGGAGGGCCCGTGAAGGGCCGTGCGCTGCCCGCCAAGGACGCCAACTACGCTATGGAGATTTGGCGGCTTCGGTCCGATGCGGTCGACAATCCCAACCCGACCGATGAAGATTACGAGCCGGTCCCCATCGAAACCCTCGATGGAGGGCTGTTGTTCGCTAACCTGGAACTCGACAACCGTTACGCAGTGCGTTTGATCAATAATACCGATCGTCTGGCGGCGGCCACATTAACGATCGACGGCCTGAATATGTTCGCCTTTAGCACGGTCGCCGAGTATCAGCGTTTGGGCAAAGTGTTGGTGCCGCCAGGCCCCAAGGGAGTCCTGATTAAAGGCTGGCATCACACGAACCAGCAGTCGTTCTCGTTCCAGGTGAGCGACGTAGGTGAAGCCGCCGTTACCGAACTTCGCGGCGCCGATTTGGAAGTGGAAGAGGAAATCGGCGTGATCACCGCCCGGTTTGCCGTGGCCGTCGACCTGAACAAAGGCGAGTCGCTTCCTCCCGACGAACCGCAAACCGCTTCGCTCGGCACCAGGAGGGGCCCGGTGGTCGGCCAAACCTATAGCGAAATGCGGGTGAAGATCGGCCTGGATCGCGAAGTGATCAGCATCCGTTATAGCCACCCGCTTCCGACCCCGTAAGCCGTCAGCGATGGGACGGCGATAGACGTCAAACGTCAACAAACTCCCACGCGGCGGCCCCAGCGCCGCCGCGTTTTGCATTGATTGCGACCATGCCTAACTTCCGCGCTCCACGATCCGCCATGCGGTGTTCTGTTTTCTCTTGTGCGGTGCTGCTCGTCGTGGCGACAACCGCGGGTGACCTGGCCGCCCAACAACTGCCCGATCGTCGCACTCCGGAAGACAAGCCGCGTTTGGTCCTCAATACCGGCGGGCACACCAACCAAGTGCGGGCCTTAGCGTTCTCGTCCGACGCCGAACGGCTGTACTCGGCCGGCTTGGATAAGATTGTGCTTGGTTGGGAATTGCGTGATCGCTTGAAGCCGGTGCGGCGCATTCGCGCCAGCCTTGTGCAAACCATCCACTGGAGCATGTCGCGCGGTCTGCGCGGCGCGATCATGGAAATTGCCACTCCGGCGGCGGGCGATAGTCGTTTGCTGGCCGTCGGCGGGTTCAGTGCTTACGGACACGGCAACGACATCGCCCTGTTCGACGCGTCGACCGGACAAATGCATCTGGCGCTTTCCGAGCTGAGCAATACCTTGGCGACCGGTGGCTTGGCCTTCTCTCCCGACGGATCGCGTTTGGCGGGCATAAGCGTTTTTGGCGATTTGTGGCTGTGGACCATTCCCGACGCCCCCAACCGGCAAGATGCGGCGAGCTACCAGCCCCGACAATTGCGCCCCGCGGAATCGCAGGACCGCCCCTATCGCCCGCTGGAGTTCCTCGACAACGACACCCTGGCGGCGGCAATTCCCGTGGGCGAGCCTGGCGCCGATCAGTGGGGCGTAGCCATTTTCGATGTGAGCCAAGGTCGGCTGCAGCCGCGGCTTTTGCGGCACATTCATCAAGGGGCGATCACCACCATTGTGCGCGACCCGAACAGCCGTCGCTGGGCCACCGCCGACAAAAGCGGCGACGTGTACTTGTGGAATGGCGTTGAAGAGCAAAATCCCCAACTCTTGCGGCGTAGCCGTGAAGCCCTCGATGTGGCGTTTGGACCTCAGGGTTCATTGTTCGTCGCCACGCGTCTGCGTCCCAAGGCGGACGTCGCAGGAGTGGAGGCGGCTTTCCTGGAGCATTGGAAAATCGATCCGCCGCAATTGGTCGAAGAGATCGACACATCCACCAGCCTCGACAACTACGCCTGCGCTGTCAGCCCCGATTTGAAATGGCTCGCCTGTTGCGGCGACAGCCGCAAACCGGTGCTTGTGTTCCCGTTAAGAGACAGCAACAACCAATTTCTCGAAAAACCTCTGACCCAGCCGGGACGCCAACAACTGGCGCTCTTGGGCGTAGGACAGGCCATGGGGAAAGTCGCCTTCGCCAACACCCGCGACGGCAGCTACCAGATCGGCTTTGGCCCGGCCGAACAATCGCCGGGGCAGTCCTCCCAACCACTTCAGTTCTACAACAATTACGGCTCCATCACCCAAACTTTCGATCTGACGAAGGGGCGCCTGTTGCCCGACGCCCAAGCGCCGCGTTCCTTCGTTTTGCCCACCGCCAACGCTCGCGGCTGGAAAGTCACGCCGGTAGAGAAAGGTCGCAAGCTCGTGCTGACGAACGAACGGGGAGGCTACCAATGCACCATTACGCTTGACGGTGCGAACCAAGGCGACGGGCTCTCGTATTGCTTCCTTGCTGACCGCCAGCGAGCCTACGCCATCGCGGTCGGTACGAATCATCAGAACGGCATTTTTGTATATCAACTGGTGGCCCGCGGTGAGTGCCCGCTGCTACGGTACTATCGCGATCACGCGAACGTTGTCACGTCGCTTAGCGTTTCGCCCGATGGCGCCTACCTGGCTTCGGCCTCGCTGGATCAAACCATCAAGTTGTGGAGCCTCGATGGTCTGAGCAGTTGGGACGAAATCGCTGCGGCCCAGCGTTCCGGGTTCCGAAAGGCCGTGGCGTGGGGAGCCGAGTTCGTCACGCAAGGCAATCGCTTGGTCGCCACCGAGGTAAAGCCTGCCGGCATCGCTTTTGCCCGTGGTATTCGCAACGGACAAGTCATCCATAGCATCTTGCGTGTGGAGCGAGGCGCCGTGCGCAAGTACGAAACCGCGGCCGAAATGCTGGACGCCCTCAACCGCTCCACCGTCTTTGAGCAATTGACCATTAACGTCCTGAAAGACGGCCAGGTGGTCATGTTGCCGGCGATTGTTCCCGCGTGGGAGCCGGTGGCGACGCTCTTTGTCGACCGCCACGGCGAATGGGCCCTCTTCACGCCGCAAGGTCCGTACGACGCCTCGGTGAACGGCGATCAACGTTTTGGCTGGCAGTTCAACATGGGGCGCGATGTAACGCCCGAGTTCTACCTTGCCGAAAAGCTCCGAGAGCTAGAAGATCCCAGCCGACTACGCGACTTGTTCGCTCCTGGAGCCGGCGCCATGACCGTCGCCCAGCGAATCGGCGACTTGGTCTTGCAAAGCCGTCTTGCTCGGAACGTCAGCTTAACGGCGCCACAGGTCAAAATTCTAGAGCCGAAAGACGCCGCCCGCTTTCCTGATAACCCGACGGTCAAGATTCGCGTTCGTGTCGTCTACCCGCCGCTCGGCGCCGGTCAAGATCCCGCGTCCAAGTACGATGTGTTCGCCACAATCAACTCGGCGAGTATTGGCAAGCCCCTGCGGCGCACGCGCGTCTCCAACAACGAGGAAGAGCTTCTGTGGGAGACGTCCCAAGTGGTTGCCTATAACAAGCTGATTGTTAGCGTTAGCCCGAAGGACGCATCGCCGAAAGCTTCCTTTGCCGATGCGTCCGTCAGCTTCCGCGCTGTCGCCCCCGAGTCGCTTCCGCGTTTGCATACGCTCATTCTGGCGGTCGATACCTACCAGAATCCCTTTCCATTGTTGTTCCCGGTAAAAGACGGCGACGCCCTGATGCAAGACCTGACCCGCTACTCGGCCGCGCTCTACCGGCCGGGCAAGGCGTATCGCTTGGTCAACGAGGATGTTTCGCTAAGCACCACGCCGCAGAAGATTCAAGAGATCTGCGATGAGTTAAGCCGCGAGGCGCAGCCCGACGACCTGTTGGTGGTGTACATCGCCGGACACGGAGTTGGCTTCCAGGGAGAATACTTCTTTGTGCCCGCCCACGAAGCCATCAAAAAACTCGACGGCAATGAGGAAGCCCTGATTCGCAAGATCGCCATCCCCTGGGAGACACTGCTCGAATTGCGCAATGTGCCTTGCCGCAAGGTGGTCATGCTCGACACCTGCCACTCGGGAAACGCCGTCTTGCGGGAATCACCCGCCGAACAACTCAAAGCGGCGGCCCGTCCGATTCGCCAGTCGCACATGCTGGTGATCTCGGCCACCGCGGAAAATCAGTTCGCGTTGGAGGTCAAGGAGGAAGGCGTGTTCACCCGGTGCGTGCGCGACGGACTCAAAGGGCAGGCCGACGGCCACACCGACGAAGGCGCCAACGAGGGACTGCGTGATGGCGAGGTCGACGTCATGGAGTTAGCCCACTTTGTACGACGCGAGGTCCCCGAGCGCACGCGGACGCTCAGCCCCCAGACCCCGCGTCAGTCGCCTGAAGATCTTTTCCGCACGGTCGACATTCCTTTAGCGGCCTATGAGTTTAGGCCCGCAACGAATCAACAAACCGGCGGACGCCGCCCCGAGGCCATCGCACAGCGCTCGTCACAGTAAACCAAAACCCGTAGGCTTCGGCGCATTACTCTTGTTGGAACCGCTCCACAAACGGCTGGCCGCCTTCCCACGAGAGGTTAATCTCCAAAGAGTCGGTCGGCTCCTCAACCGTGATCGTCAGCCCGGAAGTCTCATGGCTCATGTACTTCTTCGGAGCGTGCCAACGTTGGGAAACCGCGTCGATCGACTCCATCGCAATCACCGCCACCGGGTGGGTGCCGGGAACAACCCCATCGTTCTCATCGAAGGTGGTCAGCGTGAACCGGCCGCCCGGGCCGAGTTGGCCAATTGCCGGGCGGTCTCCTTCGGGCACCACTTGAACAAAACCATACTCCAACGGCTTGCCGTCGATTAACACCCGGCCCGACGCCGCCACCCGGCGCGGACGATCATCGCACCCCACAACCGCCGCCATCAAAAGGCACGCACACAACAGAGCCCCAAGACGCCAAGAACGCAAATAATATGGCAACCGCATCGCAAGAAGTTCTCAGATAAGAAGCTAACACGACCGCCGGTCCAACTCCGGCGAAGAAATCATTGACCGCCTGGCGCCCTTCCGCCTGCAATTCTTTCTTCAACTTCGCTTTTCATTACGAGCGAAGGCGCCGAGAATCCTGCCGGGTGCAAAGTTCCTCAGCGCGGCGGAAGGGAGCCCAACTTCACTTCAAGGCCGCAGAGTCGGCTTGCCCCAAGGTGTTTAGAATCCGGAAACCGCTTCACCGCCAGAGCGAGTCGAAAGCGCCCGGTACGTCGCTAAGGCGATGTTAGCCGAAATAAACTGGACGTGTCCATCGCCGAAGACGAACAGCGCACCGCCGGGATGCCGGCTGCCAAAGGCGCCATTCAGCGGAATTCCGTACGGCGAGGTGGTAATGCCGGTCCCCGGCTTCGTGTTCACGGGGTTCTCTGTGCTCCGCAAGCTGCATTCAAGCCGACCAGCGTAGGCCCACACGTTGTACGACTTGTCGGTGTGAGCGTCGATCACTTCGCCCACCAGCATGGTGTTGCTCGTGCCGTCGGTGATTTCTTGTCGTCGGTGAGCAATGCGATAGTTGAATACCCCGGTGTTGTACAGTTTGACGGCGTCGCTAATGCCCGAGCTTGGACCATTGCTCCCGGCCACAAATGCGTAGCTTCCGGTAGCGGCCTTGGTGCCGCCGTAGTCGACCGACGGTTGGCTATTGTCGGACGGGCAAACGTAGAACTCGGGACGAGTAGCCACGGCGACGGCGTTCTTGGCGATCCAGGTGGTTCCGCTGCCCGGCCAAGGTCCATCGGAAAAATCAAACTGGTTGTACAGGTTTTCGGCCTCTAAGAAGGGCAGCAACATGACAAACCCACTTGTGCCCACACGAGCTGCGGGGGATCTCCATTGCACGGCCCCGTGGTAATGCCGTCGCATCCGACGCGTCCTGGCGGGTACAGCTTGTAGCTGCCCTCGTACAGGTCCAACGCTAAACCAATTTGCTTAAGTTGGTTATTGCACTGCGTGCGCCGCGCTGCCTCGCGAGCCGCCTGTACTGCCGGCAACAACAAGGCCACCAGGATTCCGATAATGGCGATAACCACCAACAATTCGACCAGAGTAAACCCGGTGCGTCGCAGGCGGGACATGAGAACAACTCCCAGATAACAGAAACAGAATCAAGAAAAGTGCGGCAGTCAAAGGTCGAGGAAAAGTTTACTCCAATCCGTCCGAATTGGCCAGTAATTAACAAGAAAACCCACCCCACCAAAAGCAGGAGATTCCATCCGCTCCCGTTAGCATTGGGATCTCACGGCGAAATAGCGGGACCGTGCCGATCCATTTTCCCGCTTGCGCCCCCTGGAACTTGGCGACGGCATGAACGATTCATCCGCCAACGGTGAACCATGCCCCTTTTGATAAGCTCCTTGGGAGTTCCCAAGAGTCGCCGGCAGCGTGGCAGCGCGCCATCGGACCAGTCAATAAGACGCACGGTTTGCGTTACACCGTGAACTTGATGCCTTGGGCCAGTGTCAACTCGCGACCGTTGTTGTTGGTGTTGGTTGCGGGGCGCATGTACTGCTTCCAGGAGTCGGAGCCCGACTCGCGGCCGCCGCCCGTATCTTTCTCACCGCCGAAGGCGCCGCCGATCTCGGCCCCACTCGTGCCAATGTTCACGTTCGCCAGGCCGCAATCGCTGCCATCGGGCGCCAGGAACCGTTCGGCTTCGCGTGCGTCGTTCGTAAAAATCGCCGACGACAAGCCTTGCGGCACCGAATTGTTCAAAGCGATGGCCTCTTCCAACGTGCGATATCGCAAATAGTAAAGAATCGGGGCGAACGTTTCCTCTTGAACCAGCGGCGCCTCGGGACCAATTTCGACGATCGCCGGCCGCACATAGACGCCTCCCGGCGGCGTCCCCTCCGTCACGGGCTCTCCGCCATGAACGCGTCCTCCTTGCTGTTTGGCCCGCTGAAGCGCCTCTTGCATGGCCTGCCCCGCCGCAGCGTTCACCAGTGGCCCGACCAGCACGCCCGGCTGGCGCGGATCGCCGATCGGCAACTGGCGATAGATGGCGAGCAATCGCTCCAGTAAGTGATCGTAGATGCTTTCGTGAACGATCAGCCGTCGCAGCGTCGTGCAGCGTTGGCCGCAAGTGCCGGCTGCCGCGAACACAATCGATTGCACCGCCAACTCCAGATCAGCCGAGGGCGCCACAATGGCGGCGTTGTTGCCGCCCAACTCCAACAGCGATCGTCCCAACCGCGCGGCCACGCGCTGAGCCACATCGCGTCCCATTCGCACCGATCCGGTGGCCGATATCAACGGCAATCCTGGCGATTCAGCCAAAGCCTGCCCGACCGAAGGACCATCGCCCACAACAACATTCGAGACCCCAGGCGGAACGCCCTCCATTTCAGCGATAACCTGATCCAACAAGTGCTGGCAGGCGATGGCGCACAAGGGCGTCTTTTCCGAGGGCTTCCAGACCAACGTATCGCCGCACACCAACGCGATGGCCGCGTTCCAGGCCCACACCGCCACAGGAAAATTGAAGGCGGTAATCACACCAACCGGCCCCAAGGGATGCCATTGCTCCATCAGCCGATGATGCGGCCGCTCCGACGCAATCGTCTTGCCATAGAGTTGCCGGCTGAGCCCCACGGCGAAATCGCAAATGTCGATCATCTCTTGCACTTCGCCCAAGGCCTCTTGCACGATCTTGCCAACTTCCCAAGTGACAACCGAGGCCAAGTCCTCTTTGTGCTCTCGCAGCTTTTGCCCGAAGCGGCGCACCAGCTCTCCGCGCTGCGGCGCCGGAACCACGCGCCATGGGCGAAAGGCCGCTGCCGCCGCAGCAACCGCGTCTTGCACATCGTCAATACTTGCCGCCGCAAAGGCCGCCAACTGCGAGCCATCGATGGGGGAATGCACCGTCAACTCGCAGCCGCGGCCGTTCCTCCAATCTCCGGCAATCGCCACACCGCGCGGCGCGCCGCTCAGGCCTAACCTTCCCAGCGCCTGCTGAAGGTCCCATTCCATAGCCACCCCCGCTTGCAATGAATTTTCGATTCTCTACTCGCTTGTGTACCCGCGGCTAAACCGGGTTGTGCCTTCGCCCTGATAGTTTCGGCCAAAACGGTTCGTAATGAACTCATCAAAATCGATGTCTTCTTGTCGTACGAATCCTTGTTTGGGAAGACTTCCTGCCACGTGCAGATCTAGCGCAGCACAAACGCCCGAGGCGGTCGTAATCTGAATGGCGCTCCACGGCTCGCCGTTGATGGTGCGCATGTAAATTTTGCGTGCATCGCTCAGTTGCACCAACTGATCCTTGCGCCATCCGGTCACTGTGCAAAAGACAATCACCACATCCTGATAAGTGACGGGAATAGCGTTCTCCAGGATCTCTTTGAGCAGTTCGCGGCGCTCGCTCAATCGCAGTTCTTGCAACAGAAACTGCATTAAATCGCGATGGCCCACGTAGCGAATGGTCCGGTAGTTCAATTCGCGAACGCGGCCAGCCAACGTCTCGCACAAGGTTCCCAGGCCGCCCGAGGTGTTAAAGGCTTCGTAGCGCACGCCATCGAGCGAGAAATGCTCCAAGCCCTCCAGCGGCAAGACATTGGTCAGCTGCCAATCGTGGATCGCCTCGCAAGGGTTGCAGTATTCGTTAATCAGCCCATCGGTCGACCACGTCAGGTTGTACTTAAGCGCGTTTGTGGGAAACTCCGGTAAGGCGCCGACCCGCATATGCACGCGATCAAGACGGTCGAACTTCTGCGTTAGGTGGTAGGCGACAATCGAGATAAAGCCAGGCGCCAGGCCGCATTGTGGCATAAAGATTTGCCCTGGCACGGCTTGCCGGGCGACTTCGCGTACTTGGCGCGTAGTTTCGATATCTTCGGTCAGATCAAAATAGCTCGCCCCGGCTTCTAGCGCCGCTTTCGCGACCAGAGGGTTGAACCGAAAGCTCAGGGCCGACACCACGCTATCGCGTCCTCGAAGCGCCTCGGCCAATTGCCGAGGGTCAGAGGCGTCCAGCGTGATTGTGTCTACCCCCAGCCGATCACGAAGACGCGCCAGCGCCGCAGCGTCCACATCGCCAACGCAAACCCGGTAATCGCCGCTCTCGTGAAGAAACGTCGCGATCATTCGGCCGATCTTTCCGCCACCCAGCACCAGAACGCGATGCGTCATCATGAGTCTCCGTGGGTCACAGGCCTATAATGAGAATGGCGCCTTTCATTATAGCGCATCGGCCCGGCCCGAAGCGCCCACACGCGGCCGGTCGCCGCCGTCGGCTGGGCGAACTCAACAGGACACTGCGATATGGCTGCCGACCCCCGCGAAGGACTGGACTATCAGTGGACGACTCAACCGCAAGCGGCTGCCTGCGTGCGGGACATCTACCATGAGTTTCTGACGCGCTGCCCCCTTGCGAAAACCTGGGAAACGCGGTTGCTCCACGAAACGGGCACGCGTCTTTTGGACTGGATCGACCACTGGGCGCTGCCCAGCGGATCGGATCACGCTTCGCGTTTGGTCGAGGTAGGGTTCGTTGCAACGGCTGAGAATGGTGTATCGGTATGGCGGCATCCAGGCGGACTCTTTCCAGCCGTCATCTTGCGCGATAAGCCTACCTGGCAAATGGCGATGCACGTGGAATCGGTAGCGGACTTCTTGGCGGCGCAATCGGGCGGTGAACCGCCGGAAATCGAGGGAGCGCCGTTGGCGCCGCTCCGTCGGGCTTGCATCGCAGCCGATCAGCAGGCCGAGTTCTGGGTTCTGGAGCGTCACGGCTATACCGGCTTTGAGCCGCCGCCGTTTTCACCCGAGCAAGGCGCTGCGGTGCTGATCCAAGCCGAAGCATTTCGACTGCGTCGCCGTCGTTTTGACCGCGACGAAGATGGCTTCGCCCATGCGATGAAACTGATTCAACAGGCGGTGGATCAGGTCGGCGTCGATCGGGCCTGCGACTTGTTCTTCGCCGCCGAGCGCGAGTATTGGATGCGGCGCAACCGCGCCGCCTGTGTGCAAAAAGCGCGGCAAGACGCGCTGGGCCTGGGTTGGGGCAACCATGACCATCACACCTACCGCTCCAGCCGTGAGCATTTCCACCGGTTGATCGCCGCGCTCGAGGCGCTGGGCATGGTATGCCGCGAACGGTTCTACGCCGGACGCGAAGCCGGTTGGGGCGCCCAGGTGCTTGAGCAACCGCGGGCGGGAATCGTCGTCTTTGCCGATGTCGATCTGGCGCCCGAAGAAGTCATGGGCGACTTCGCCCATGAGCCGCTGCCATCCCGGCGGGAATTGGGCACGGTCGGGCTTTGGTGCAAACTGCATGGCGAGGCGTTCCTGCAAGCCGGTATGCACCATCTGGAATGCCAGTTCGCCTTCGACGCAGCCAAAGACCAATTGGCCCAATCGGGCGTGGCGACAATGAAGCCGTTTACCGACTTTGAGTTTCTTCGTCAGGCCTTTACCCAAGGCGAAATGTGGCCTGTGGCGCCCGAACGATTGGAGGCGGCCCTCGCCGAGGGTTACATTACCGCCGAGCAAGCCGAGAAGTTTCGCCGCGAAGGCGCCCTAGGGTCGCACCTGGAAATCTTGCAGCGTGACGAAGGCTACAAAGGTTTCAATCAGACCGGCGTTTCCGAAATCATCCAACGCACCGATCCCCGCCGGGCGTCCTTGGTTTGACCGTAAGCGTCCTTAAGCGTCCAAGGAGCCCACTTGGGTGAGGTGGCCGTGCAAGCTCCACTGCATAACAAAAACGGGAGCCGACCCCAGCGTGAAGTCGGCTCCCGTGACAATCGAAGGAGGGTGCGCCCCCTTCCAGCGTAGGTTTACAAGGCCATCAGGCCCTCGACCTCTTTGGCCAGCCGCTTACGGGCCACATGCAAACGCCGCTTGATGGTGCCCACCGGAGCGTCAAACTCGTCGGCCATCTCGACCAGCGACTTGCCGTTCACGTAGAACGCCAACAGCGTCTCCCGGTCCAGATCACGCAGCCGAGCCAATCCCTCCTGCACCTGCAACTGACGTTCGCCTTCCAGCACCTGGGCCAACGGCGTATCGGTTTCGACGCAGTTTCCCTCGAGCGTCTCCGGCTCCACCGACAGGTCGGGCCCTCGGCGCACAGCCCGGTTGATCGCCATCCGGTGCGTGATCGCTCGCAGCCAGCCGCCAAAAGCCTCAGGCTCTCGCAACTGGTCGATTTTCTGCATGGCCTGCACAAAGACGTCCTGGGTCAGTTCCTGAGCCTCGTTGTAGTCACCCAAGCGTCGCAAAGCGACCGCAAACACGTGCCGCTCGAACCGTTCAAACAACTCACCGAAGGCGCCCCGGTCGCCCTGCTGCGCAGCGCACACCAACTCAACGACCTGCTCCTGCTCGGTCAATAACTCCAAAGTCTGCGTAGTCACGGATTCTCTCCAGCCAGATAGAACGAGAAGCGCGAGAGACGCTCTCGGGGATGGGGGGTTAGCAGACGTCACAGGGAACGCGCGAACACGCGGCAACAACCGCGGTCCGGATTCGCCGTACGCGACGCCTACTTCCTAGCGCTGGGAGCCGAATTTCTGCGACAGGTCGCCCTATCGCGCTATGTTCGGGACCCGGCGGTCATGCGGAAGCCGGCAAACGGACTGCCACGTTGGCGGTCCGTTGCGCTCTGCGCCCCGCGGCTTGCGGTCGCGCCGTCGTCGCGGTACAGGTCGTAAAGCACGATCCTGCAAATGCTTGCGACGACTTGCGTTTACCTGCCGCTATTGGCAGGCGCCGCCCAGCCGTACTGGCGATGAGGCTTGAGCGTGATTCCAGAAGGACGAGTTGCCCTTCTGCGGGCTGTGGTAGCCCTGGGTGTCCGGCATGTGGTGCGTGCCAATACATGCAATCCGCCGGACCGGAGGCGCGCACTACGTCCACGCCACGAGCCACGAGGGCTTCGGCCACGCGATTCCGGCGGATGCCGTTACGAACCACGTTCACGATGGCGTTGATGAAGTTGCGCATGGATGCCTCCGCTGTGCGCTCAAGCACAGTGCGAGAGAAACCGGAAAAAGAAACTACAAAGCGTTAAGACGCTACTACTATGATATCCTTTCGAGGCAAAAACTGGACAATGAAAATTGTCAAATTTTCGTCCTGGAAAGTAACGGAAACAACCTTCCTACGAAATCGGCGCCGGTGGGGCCGCAACCCCCGCCAACACCGCTCCTACCATTTCGGAAGGTTGTCGTAGGCAGGACAACCATCTGGAATAAAGGTTCGCGCCCTTGAAAAAAATGTTTTTCCTGCACCCCTAATTCGCCGATTTCTCGCGAATCTTGGAAAAATTGGAGCTTGGCCAGAATTTTTCTTGCCGCGCCCAAGAATTTTTGACTTGCAGACACAAAAAAAGACGAAAGCGGCCCAGTCCGCCGCTTTCGTCTTTATTCTGGCAGTTCGCCCGACGAGACGTTAGTCGCGCCGCTCTTCATCCTTGAAGGTGAAGAAATCGTCTTCTGACAGCGTGGTCTCCTCATCGGGAGTATCCAAACGAAGCGAGTCTTCAGTGTCCGCGGCGTCGCCAGACGTAAGTTGCGGTTCTTCCACAACTTCCGGCTCGTCTTCCAGTTCTGCAAAGCGTGGGAACCCCGCTGGCTCTTCGTCGGCCGACGTTCCCCACTCCGCCGGCGGCGCCGAAACATCGGCAAGCAGGTCGTCCTCGGTGTTTTCTGGTGGGGCCGGTGGCGAAGGAGGTTCAAGTGCGAGGTCCTCCATGTCGAGTTCGGCTGGCTCGGCCTCCTCAACTTCGATGTCGTCGAGACTAATGTCCGCCAAGTCCGACTCCTCGCCCTGGATGTCGTCTAACTGAAGGTCTTCGGCCTGAACATCGCCGAGGCCCAGGTCATCCAGCGCAATCTCCACCTCGGCCTCGTCGCTTGCCTCGAACTCGGCGGGTTCAAACTCCGTAGGCGGCGAGGGCGGAGCTTCGGGCGACGGTGCTTGCGCCGAGGGCTCAGACGCCGCAGCGTCGGCACTACCCGATGATGGTGATTCATCGTCGACCAACTTGATATCGTCGGCGTCTTCGCTGGACGTTCGCGGCCAGTAAGTGAACTCCGTCGCCGGCACCGGCTCTTGCCAGGTAGGTTCGGGGGTCGTACTCGCCGCAGTCGCCGCAGCGGCCACGGGCAGCGCCCAAGGTGTGACATCTTTGATCTCGGCAGGCGGCGTCGGTTCGGCCGGCTCTTCGGGGAACTCCGGAGGCGCCTCACCCCAACGGAAGATCTCTTCCACGTTGGTGCGCAGCACCTGCCGCCCCAACTCGATCGCCCGCTCTTCGCTCCAGCCGCGGTCGATCACGTACCGTTCCGCCAAGATCTTGGCCAAGATGCGCTTGTACATGTTGAACTTCGGCAGTGCGAACTCCAACTTGTACATGTCGCTGTAGTAGCCAATCTGCTTGGTGCGTGGAACCGCTTCCAACCGGGCGGCGGCGTCGTGTTCGATAAAGGTCGGCGTGTTGGAGTACCACCAATGCCCGTTGGTCACCACATTGGGGAAAATCCAGGCATAGCTGGTTAGCTCCTGATTCGTCACGCTCGCCAGCACCGAGACGGGGAACGTGACCTGGGGAAATGCATTGAACAACTCGCGGTACTGAATGAGCGACACCCGGCTGTCGTACAGATCCATCCCTTGATAAACGCCGCCGGGATAGACCTGCCGGTTGACACCAATCATCAAGTCAAACGGCAGCCGGAATTCATCGCACAGTTCGGCCAAGGTCCAAAAGACCCAGTGCGCGGCGGCCCGACGATGCGCCTCATTGGCTTCTTCGCCGCTCCGCCACAGAGCTTCTACGGCAGCATTCGCCCGAGCGTCGGAAACGCGGGTGGGAGAAAAGTCGGGCGGCAAAGAGATGGCGCACGCCTTGGCGTTGTTCCGGCGAAAATGCACGAACAGCCGCCGCAGCGCCCGCCGCAACGATGCGGCGCTGTTGATCGAGGTTTCGCTGGCTAACTCCAAACGCTCGCGGACCGAACTTTTCGCCAAATGAAACACCAGGTCATCGGTCCGCAGGCAAGGAATGTAGACCGAGGTGTCAAACCCTTCGAGCCGGTCGTCAAAATCGTTGGTCAGGAAGACCGCTTCAAGCTTGCTGCGGCGTAAAACCTGCTCGGCCCAGTCGCTGGCCGACATCAGTTGCTCGGCCGAGTCGTAAAAGTCTTCCCAATCTTCAGGAAGAATTCGATCGCCCGAAAAGCCAAAGAACTCGTGGGCCATTTCCACAAGCCAACTGTACTGGATCGTATTGTCCAGGGGCCCAAGGTTCTGCATCAGCCGGCGGACTTTCTCGCGCGGCTCCAATCCGTCGGCTTCGATCTCCTCGCGCGGCATCCCGGCCGAATGAGCCAGCTCGGTATAGTAGTGATATCCCAGAATATCGGCCAAGTTCCGGGACGCAGGCTGGTGCGGATTAATGTGAGTGTGCGGGTCGATGAGCGTCAACTCGCTCAGTTCCGCATAGAGGCGGTTACGTAGTTCCAGCGACATGAAGACATTCCAGGCGAGAAACAAGATACTCGCCTATTGTGACTTGACTCCCCCCAAGACGCAAACCATGCGGGGAATTTTCCTGGCGAGATCCGTCGGCCCGACCACCCACTTGCGAGGGTCAGAACATCGCAGGATCGACTTTGGTCAGTAGTGCGGCAGCCATCCGCCGTACCTCAGCGTCTTCATGCTTGAGGGCCGGAATCAGCGCTTGCACCACGTTCTTGGTTTGGAACGAGTCCAACCCCTGATCGAGCGCTTGCGATAAGGCTTGGTACATGGCGGCGGAGCGCGTATCGCCCAATGGCAGGGCATCCACCAGTTCGACCGCAACCTCCCGATCGTGCAACCCGTGCCGCACCAGGGCCGAGGTCAGGCCCACCAGAGCGTTGGGGTCATCCTCCAACTTATAGGCCGCCAGCAAGTCGGCAATCAGCCTTTCGCGAAGCGACAATTCCAAAGATGGCGTTGGCGTTTCGAGCGAAGTCGCCAGCGTCTTGGTCGGCCGCTCGGAACCGGACGACTTAAGTCGGACGCTCGACTGGGCGCCGCCTGTCTGAACAAGCACAACTCCTACAGCCGTTACAAACAGCACCGCGGCTACAATCCACCGGTCACGCACCATGCTGATCCTCCTTGATCGGCAAGGCGCCTGGGCAACGCCAACTCGCCGCCTCAAGCGCAACTCTCCCCCCATGAAGCTGGGGGGATTCTATCGCCATTCGTTGTTTGCAGCAAGGCAAGCCGCCTGTGGGCGTTGCGGGAACACCCCCAGCGTTTTCTTATGTGGGGCGTCACCAGATCGAGCAACAGACCGGACTTAGCGAACACGGGCTGAGCAGCGCAGCACGAAGCGACGACGCGTTAGAAAGGAACGCTCGGTGGGAGGAATCGCGCCATTCACGCGCTAACGCGTTGGCATTGCGAAAAGAACCACCCAAGAGCAACGGGTTACCGCCGGCCTTCACAGGTGGCCGGCCAGATGGGGTTTTTCAGTGGGCGGCCGTTGATTACCGTCCATTCCACCCCCACAGAATACTGATGGGGATTTTCATACGTAGCGCAGTCGCGAATCGTGCCGGCGTCGAATACGACTAGATCGGCGAAGGCGCCTTCCTGCACCCGGCCGCGATCACGCAAGCGGAACCGGTCGGCGGCAAACGAGGTCATCTTCCGCACGGCCTCTTCCAGCGAGAACAACTTGGCGTCGCGCACCAAGGGGCCAAGAATCCGAGGCGCCGAACCGTAAACACGCGGATGGATGGCGCCGTCCTGGTGATAAATTCCGTCGGACCCTAGCATGAACAGGTCATGCTGCAAGAACGGGTAGACCAGGCGGTCATCGCCTTCGTGAAATACAAGCAGCACGGCCAACCGTTCTTCAATCAGCAAATTGATTAACGCCTCTTCGGCCGGCAAGCCGCTTTGCTCAACGAACTCTGAAAGCAGCATCCCCTGAAAACGCGAATTCTCCTTACCGGGGAGCCACGCAATGTGGATCTCGTCCAAGTTCAGCCGGTAGGCGCGTAAGCCTTCTGCAAAACGGGCGCGAATGCGGGGGTCGTGCAACTTCCCGAGCGCCGCCAGTGGGCCCTCCTGCCAAACCTCGTAGGGCAGCAGGTAATTGAGCATGGTCGAGCCTGGTTGGTACGGGTAGACATCGAACGACAGATCCACCTCGCGCCGAGCCTCGTCCAGATAACTCAACACCTCTTCGGTTTGCTGCGGCGTCGACGCCTTCAGATGAGAGATATGCACCCGCACACCCGAGCGGCGGCCAATCTCTACTGCTTCGCGCAGCGCAGGCAACAAACCTCGCTTGTAACGCAGATGCGTCACGTACACCCCGTCGAACTCGGCAACTGTGCGGCAAGCGTCGATCAGTTCTTCCGTCGTGGCGACGTTCTGCACCAGATAATCGAGCCCCGTGGACAGCCCCACCGCTCCCTCGGACATTTCTTGGCGTATGCGCCGCTGAATGGAACAGTTTTGGAAATCGTCGGGCGCTGGCCTTCCCCAGCCGCACTCAAGACTACGCAAGTTAGCGTAGGGAATATGGGCCACTACGTTCTGGGCGGTGCGCTGGCGGATATGCCCCAGGTACTCGCTCAGCGTTCGCCACCCCTGGTATTCATCCAACCGCAACCCATTAAGCGTGTGCAGGTAAAAGAACCAGTCACGCCAAGTGTTCTCATCGACCGGTGCATAACCAATACCGTCGGCGGCCAGCACCTCCGTCGTAAACCCCTGGGAGGTCTTGGGAGTGAAGTTCTCCTCCCGCAGCAGCCAACCGTCGGAGTGGTTGTGAACATCGATGAAACCCGGCGCGACGATCTTGCCCGCGGCGTCAATCTGCTGCCCCGCCTCCGCCGAACGCAAATCGCCGATGGCGGCAATGCGATCGCCACGAACTCCCACGTCGGCCCGAAAACGTGGCCGTCCCGAACCGTCGATCACCTCGCCCCCAAGGATCACCACATCGAACAAGGCCGCCCCCATTGGTTGGAAGTCGCCAGACAAGATAGAACCAGCGACGTTAGCCTACCGCTTGCACGCGAAGTGCGAAAGTGCCACGAGGCGTAAGTCGATGCGCACCATTAGGGTTTCTACTGCACCGCATTCGGCGCCCCTTCGGGGCCCGCTCGGCGCTTCTGATCCGGCTGAGGCGGACCAAGGGAATATGCGCCAGGGTCAACCGGTCACATGCCCCGGCGAACAAAGAAGCGAAGAAGGCCGGGCGTGGCCCCCTTCCCAAACAAGGGGAGTTCGCGGTGGACTATACTTGAGGAATGAAGCGTTGCTGCTTGTGGCTTGCGCTGTTGTTGGTGATTGCGTCCGCCGGTGCGCCGGCGCGGGCGAGCGATCCCCTTGCGCAACGGCGGGCGGTATTGGACGCAGCGTTCCGAGAAAAGTCCGAGGAAATCGCCGCCAAGTGCGATGAACTAGGGCTGCCAGAACAAGCCCGTCTTACCCGAGCTTGGGCGGCGCCGCGCGATCCCTCGCGCTACTATGTGTTCCTTCCGGCCCCCGAGGCGCGCCCGCCCGAGAACGCACCTTCGCTGGTCCGGTTCTGGTATGACGCCTGGCGGAAAGCACGCACCGAGTATGCGAAGGGCCTTTTTCCGCTTGCTCAGGCCGCACTCGATGAAGGACGCCTGTGCGACAGCCTGACGCTTATTTACGAAACGCTCCATTTCGATCCGACGCACGTCGAGGCGTTACGGATTCTCGGTTCGCCCGCCAACGAAGCGCCGCGCGCCAAACCGGTGCGCACGCGGCATCCTCGCTTTGGCTGGGCGCCGGGGCAATCGTGGCGTGTCGAATCAGCCCACTACGACATTCGAACGAACCACAGCGCGGACGAAGGAATCCGGCTCGCATCGCGACTGGAGCAACTCTACACCGCCTGGCGGCAGGTGTTCGCCGAGTACTGGTTGACCGAGGCCGACCTGCGCCGCGCGCTGGAAGGAGGCGCATTGCCCCCGCCTGCACGGCGCAAACTGCAGGTGGTTATCTTTCGCGATCGCGACGAGTATTTAGAGCAGCTTCGCGCAGCGCATCCACAAATTGGCCTGTCCGAAGGGTACTACGCGCCGCAAGAGCGCATCGCGTTCTTCTACGGAGGTGAAGAAAGCAGCGAAACCACCTGGCGCCATGAAGGAACGCATCAGATTCTCTACGAGTTGGGCGATACGGCGCCGCGCGCGGGCCTGAGTGCGAACTTCTGGGCGATCGAGGCAGCGGCGCTATATATGGAATCGCTCGCCCTGGAGGACGGCCGCGGCGCCGTAGGAGGCTTTGACGCCGAGCGGTTGCAATACGCTCGGTTTCGCGCGCTGAGCCAGGATGCCTACACGCCGCTTGCGGAGCTGGTTTCGTTGGGGCGAGATGACTTTCAGCAGCATCCCGAAATCCGCCGTCTTTACACCCAATCAGCCGGCCTTGCGCACTTCTTTTTTCACGGACAGCAAGGGCAATACCGTCGGCCCTTCTTGCGATACCTGGCGGCGGTGCATCAAGGGCGGGACCGCAAAGAAACGCTGGCGGAACTGCTCGAAACCGACTTCGCCACGCTTGACCGGCAATATCGAGAGTTCCTGAATGTTACCGACGCCGACCTGGCCGCCGCCCAGCCCCCCGCAGGCATCTCGATGCTTTCTTTGGGTGGAACCGACGTGACCGACGCCGGTTTGGCGTACCTTAGCCGGTATCCCCGCCTGACTTGGCTGAACCTGGCCGGCGCACGCGTAACCGACGCGGGAATTCAGCATCTAGCGCAACACAAGGAGCTGGAAGAACTGTATCTTACGGGGACGGCTGTCAGCGATGCGGGGCTACGCGCGCTGGAAGGATTGACGCGTCTAAAAATGCTCGACACGGCAGGCTCCCGCATTACTGACGCCGGCTGGCGTCGCATGAAACAGCTTCTGCCCGAACTGAAGCCCGCCGAGTAACGTCGTCGGCGTCTCCTGCGACAGCTCTCACCCCGCGGCGCGCGGTGCGCCGCGTCCCCTACTCCCCTAACGCAAATTCTTCCATGCGTCCCTGGATCCTTGCCGAAACTAACTACGCCTACACCCGCGAGAACCGGTACGAAGTGGCGGTCTTGCCGCTCGGCGCAACCGAGCCGCACAACCTGCACTTGCCCTATGGCACGGATGTGTTTGAAGGGCAGATCGTTGGCGAGAAGATCTGCGAAGAGGCGCACCGCCGCGGCGCCAAAGTGGTGCTCTTGCCGACCATCCCCTATGGAACGGAAACCAACATGCGGGGGTTGCCATTGGCGATGAATGTGTATCCCTCGACGTTGTTTCGGTTCGTGACCGATCTGGTCGAATCGTTGGCCGACAGCGGTGTTTACAAACTTTTGCTCCTCAACAGCCATGGCGGCAACGAAATGAAGCCGCTCTTGCGAGAACTCGCCGGAAAAACGCCCGTCCACGTGTTTCTCTGCAACTGGTACAAGGTGCTTAACGACGAGTACCACAACATCTTTGAGGCGCCCGAAGATCATGCAGGCGAAATGGAAACCTCGTTCGGACTGGCTTACTTCGCGAACCTCGTAGCGAAGGATGAATCGGGGCGTCTCTTGGCCGACGAAGGACGCACCGCGCCCACGCGTTTTGAGGCGGTCAATCGTGGTTGGGTTTCAATTACGCGTCCTTGGCCGCTGCTCACCACGAATACCGGTTCGGGCAACCCTCACGCCGCTAGCGCCGAAAAAGCGCACAAGATGATGGACCTCTTAGTGGACCGCCTGGCGACTTTCTTGGTCGAGTTGTCGCAGTCTCCCATCGACGAACGGTTCCCGTTCTGAAACCGCACATGCGCCGGCGTACACCAGCTAAGTGAATCTCCACTTTGGTTCGCCAGTTCCCTGTTAGAGAGATTAGCGGTTGCGAAGTTCTCGGCGCTGCAAAACTACTTCTCAAGAGTCCACCTGGATGACAGCACGACCTCAACACGGCTTGTTCATTACCGGCGTCGATACGGGCGTCGGCAAGACGTACGTTGCAGCGCTTATTGCCCGCGCCCTGGTCGCCCAAGGCGCGCGTGTTGGCGTTTATAAGCCAATCGCCAGCGGGTGCGAGGAGCGCAACGGAGAACGAATCTCCGACGACGCCCAGATGCTTTGGGAAGCGGCGGGTCGCCCCGGCAGCTTGCAGCAGGTCTGCCCGCAAAGGTTTCGTGCGCCGCTGGCCCCGCACTTGGCGGCGCGGGCCGAAGGTCAGGAAGTCGACGCCACGCTTCTCCGTTCAGGACTCGCGGCGTGGAAGGGACAATGCGACGTGGTGCTGGTGGAAGGCGCTGGCGGGCTGATGTCGCCCGTCTCGGAGGAAGACTACGTGGCCGACCTGGCGTTTGAGTTCGGTTATCCGGTGGTGGTCATCGCCCCCAACGTCCTGGGCGTGATCAATCAAACACTGCAAACGCTCATAACCGCCGCCGTATTCCGCGACGGTCTGACGGTGGCGGGCGTTGTGCTCAATCATGTTCGCCCCAACCAAGACGATCCCAGCCAGACGAGCAATTATGACGAATTGAAGAAGCACTGCGTACCGCCGGTGCTGGCCCAAGTTGCCTACAACGGAGGTTTTTCAGAGAACGTGGATTGGCTGGCAATCGCCCGGCGTCGAGAGTAAAGCCAACCATCGGGCGTGAAGATTCTTTTATGCGTCTCTTGCCTTTCGTCTATCAAGGCGTCTATCTTGACGGCCGTTCCGTGAGACCGCCGTTTCAGGAACCGCAATAGCGCTGTACGAAGCACAGCGAACGGCCAAAACGCCTTTACGCTTCTGCGTTGAAAGGCGGCGTGGTTCGCTACGTTTTGAAACCTCGCCGGTTGCGACGAACGACGAAGCCCCCTCGGCGGCGACAAAGCAGCGCCGTTGGGGTCGCTTCCGCACATCGGTAACTCTCTTCCCTTGGGAACACACCATGCTGGCTGGCGAAATTTACGCTCCTGAGAAGATTCGTCTGATCGACGTGCCCGAGATGAAACTGGACCGTCCCGGCGAAATCTTGTTCCAAGTGGAATTAGCGTGCTTGTGCGGATCGGACCTGTTGTTCTTTGAAGGCACGTATCCCGAGTTCCTGACCGAAGTGGGGCACTCCCTTCACGAAATGATCGGCACGGTCGTGGAGACCACGGGCGAGCGGTTTCGCCCCGGCGACCGGGTGCTGTGCGTTCCAGTAAACCAACGCGGTCTGTTCGAGCGATTCGCCGTGTCGGAGCAACGCGCCATCCCGCTTGATCCGCGCATCCCCGATGAGCAAGCCTTACTTGCGCAACCACTGGGCACGGTGATCTACGCCTTGCGGAAGCTTCCGAATCTGATTGACCAAAACGTGGCAATCGTCGGTCAAGGACCGATCGGGCAATTATTCACGGCGGCCGTGCGGAATCTGGGAGCAAGAGAAATTATTGCGATCGATCTGCTGGAATCTCGGCTCAAGAGCAGCCTCCGTATGGGCGCCACAGCCGTAGTCAACGCATCGCAAGAAGACCCGGTCGAAGCGGTGCGACGCATCCTCAAGGGCCAACTCGCCGACTTCGTCGTCGAAGCCGTAGGGCACCGTGAACAGGCTCTTAATCTGTGCAGCGATCTATGCCGCAAGTTTGGCTCCATCCTGTTCTTTGGCGTCCCGCGAAAGCAGGTGGATGAATTGCGGTGGTATGACCTATTCCGAAAGAATCTGACCGTCTACACCAGCGTTGAGCCCGACTTCACCCGTGATTTCCCCCTAGCCATGCGCTGGATCGCCGAAGGCCGGCTCGACGTCGCTCCGTTGATCACGCACCGCTTCCCGCTGCGAGAGATTCAAACTGCCTTCGACACCTTCCGGCAACGTCGCGACGGAGCGCTTAAGGTGCTAATCGACTTTCCCGCAAAAGAGAAATAAAGCCCCCGCGTCTACGGAAGGCGGCTAGGGAACCACGGCGTCGGAAACCGACACCGGGCGGCGCTCCTCAAGGATTGCCGCGTAGGCGGCGGCGTTGCGGGCAATCTCATTCTTGCACAACACCCGGTTGTAAATCGCCACGCCTTCCAGGATGCCGCGCCAATTGTGTCCGCCTTGCGGTTGATCGCCAAACATCAACTCGCCGGCGCTCCAGGTGCGGAAGTCGCCCCGCACATCGTTGCGTTCAAAGAGCAAGCGTCCGTCCAGATAGCATGCAAAGCGGCCAGGCCGATAGGTAACGACCAGACGCTGCGCATACACATCGCTCGTATCGGCCAGATCAAAAACGTGATTGCCAGCGGAAGTCTTCAACAAAAAGCCGAAACGTCCTTTCGATTGCGTCAGTGCAAAGTTGGGGGCGCCGTCGCCGCCGGTAGCGGCGAACACAATTGCGGCCTGAGTTTGGCGCGCATCGTTCGGCCGCACAATGGCCTCAACGGTCATACGACCCGTTGGCTGACAGGCCTGAAGAATGGCTTCGCCGGCGCCTGCGGCGACGAACGCGCCGTCGTCGAGCACCAGGGCGCCATGATCCGTGAGCCGAGCGCGGCCAAGTTGCTCCAGTGTCACGGGACGGCCAACGCCGCTCACATCGCGCGTTTGCGCCTTGGGCGCACTCTCCAGCACTAGGGCGGCGCCTGCCAGATTCGACGGCCAAACGCCTTCCCAGACGTGCAATTGATCGGCTGAGGCAAACCCGGACTGTCCCGCCGTAACCTCGACTCCTTCGCCATCCCGGCGACGAGTAAGCAAGATCCGCCCTTGGGTTACCCCGACCCGCGCGCCCTCTTCCGACGCATAGACAAAGAACTCGGTGCCCAGCACGCGGATCTCAGCCGCCGCAGTTTCGATGGTCATCGGCGTTTCAGCCGGTTGCGGCCTCACCGAGGCCGACAGCCCGCCAGCGATAAGCGCTACACGTTTCGCATCGTGACGGCCGCCGTGCAGTTCGATTTGCGATTCACTGTCGAGAAGCACCGCTGTACGATCGGGATAGCGAAGTGCGGCGGTCGCCTCTTGCCCCACGGTTAAACGATCGCCCTCCTTTAAGGCGTATCCGTTCGCCACCGCCAAGCGGCGCCCCTGGCGGTCCACGTAAACGGTCCCTTCTAATGAAGTCAATGTGGCGATGGGCGGCGACTGAACGAAGCGTTCCCAGAATAGGCCCGCGGCAACAGCGATCAGCAGCGCTGCCGTCACACCAATCCAAAATGTGTACCGCCGCAACCCTCTCCGACGCCGACTGCGCTCGGCCAGTTCCTCAGCCGCCAGCGAGCGTACTTCCGCCACCTGGCGGAACAGCGCTTCTTCTCCCCGGGCTTCGTCGCGCCGACGCTGAGCGACTTGAGCCGGAAAGTTGCGGCGATCCTCGGCCAACTTTTGGCTGATCAGTTCGCGGATCAAAAGTTGGTCCTTGACCGTTTCGGCCAAGGCGGGCGAACGATCCAACTCGGCCGCCAGATGCTCCATTTCGGCGGGAGTCAAGGCGTCGCGGTCGTCTAAATAGGTTTCAATCAGTTGTTGCAACCGCTTCATCGCGACGACTCCGCAGCCAGAGTATTGGCCACACAGTCCTTGAGCGCTCCACGGAGCCGGTACAGGGCGCTGCGTATCGCTTCGGCGGTGGAGCCCAACGCCTTGGCAATCGCCGACGAAGACATGTCGTCCGCATAGCGCATAATCAACATCCGCCGGCTTTCTTCGGGCAATTTTTGATAGCACCCGTCCAAGGCTACGGCCAAATCGTCCTCGTTCAACAAACGCTCCGTTGCCGACTGGGTACGCGCCAGAATTTCCGCAATCGCCTGGTTGTGCAATCGGTCGCGGCGCGCCGAACGCCGAAAGTGATTACGGCATAAGTTCCGCGCAATCCCTTTGAGCCACGCTTCGATGGCTACATCCTTCGGGATTTTGTCCATATTGCGGTAAAATTCCATGTAAACGTCCTGGGCCAGGTCGTCCACATCCTGGGGAAAGACCCCCATCCCCGCGATGTAGGCCCGGATTCGGAGTTGCGTTTGCCGAACAATCGCGTCAAAGTCAAGTTCCACCTGCTTTTATCCTCAAGCGTCGTCGCCCCAGGCCCATTTTACTACAGCGCCTAGAGCCCTGCTTGAGGACAGAGCGCACTCAACCCACGCTACTGTAGAATGGTCGTGGGAAGGGCCATATGTGGCGGAGAAATGTTCCGCTGGGGCAATTCCCAGCAATGGCGCGGCGCTCGCCCCAGTGCTTGGGGACGCTTAGGGGTAATTGTAAGCCCCCGCCGATATTCGGGGATCGCCGCTCTTCCATCGGCACGGCGGAAACGTCCTTGCCTGGTTCCTTTCCACTTCAACAAGGCCTCACTTGCTGCTCTTTCGCCCTCCTTCGGAACTGCGTATCCGCCAATTCCTGGAATCTCAGGCAAGGCAAGACGTGACCTATGCCGAAGTTGGCGCGACCGCCGGCGATCTTCCCGACGGGTATAACCATCATCAGGTCCAAATAGAGTTAGATCGGGGCGAGGCGGCGTTTCGAGCGGCGCAAACAGCACTGCGACATTGGACGCAATTTGAGACGGGCTGGACCGATCTTTATTGGCCGCAAACACCATTAGAAACGGGGCGCACCGTGGCTGTCGCGGCGCACCTTGGCGGTTTGCGATTTCTGAACGCCTGCCGCATTGTGTACGTGATCGACCAACCGCGCCGCTTTGGCCTGGCTTACGGCACGCTTCCCGTCCATGCCGAAACGGGCGAAGAGCGATTTGAAGTCGTCTGGCGCTGTGACGACGTTGTGCAGTACGAGGTCAGGGCGTTCTTCCGTCCTCGACACGCCTTGGTGCGTGCAGGTTGGCTGGTGCTGCATGGCCTGATGAATCGTTTTCGCCGCGACTCGGCTAAGGCCATGCGCCGCGCGGTTTTGGGGCGCTGTGATTGAAGCCGGCCGGCGGTACAATCGACCGCTCCACAACATCCCCTAGATTTTTCATCGAGAAAGGCGACACGCCATGGAAGTGCGAACCATCTCCGATTCTCCCGCCCAGACCGATGCAGCGGCCATTGTGGTAGGCGTTTACCAAGAGGAACCGCTTTCGGGATTCTCGGCGGCGCTTGACCAAGCCACCGGCGGCGCGGTCGGGCGCCTTCTGGAGCGCAAAGAATTCTCCGGAAAGCACGGCGAACTGCTTCCTCTTTACGCAGCGCCGGGAGTGAAGGCGCCCCTGGCGCTCTTGGTCGGTCTGGGCAAGCGAGCCGAGCTGGACTCGGGCAAAGCGTACCGTGCGGCGGGCGCCGCTTCGTTACGGCTGGCCGACAAGGAACGCAGACAAGTCGCTTTCTTTCTCGACGACTCCTGGCCCGCAGAATGGATCGAAAGCGCTATCGCCGGCGCAATTGTCGGATGCCAAGGGCAGGACTTATATAAAAAGGAACGCAAGTACACCCCGCATCAAGAGATACTCTGGGCGGGCGGCGAGGCGCAGGCGATAGCCTCGGGACAAATCCTGGGCGAAAGCGTGAACCTGACGCGTCGTCTGGTCAATGAACCACCGAGCCGTATCTATCCCGCATCCTTCGCCGACGAAGCAGCTCAAATCGCCCGCGACTGCGGCCTGGAAGTCGAAGTTTGGGACGAACAGCGGCTGACCCAGGAGCGCTGTGGCGCCCTCTTGGCGGTCGCTCAGGGATCGGCACAGCCGCCGCGACTGGTGATTTTGCGTCACGCAGGAGGCTCGCCCAGCGAAGCGCCCTTAGCGCTAGTCGGCAAGGGCGTAACCTTCGACTCGGGCGGGCTGTCGATCAAGCCGTCCGACGGAATGGTGACCATGAAGTGCGACATGGCGGGCGGCGCCACGGTGTTGGGCGCCATGCACGCCATCGCCCGGCTGAAGATTCCCCGGAACGTGATTGGATTGATCGGCCTCGTCGAAAACATGCCCAGCGGCACATCGTTCAAACTGGGCGATATTCTCACGGCGCGCAACGGAAAGACGATCGAAGTCCTCAACACCGACGCCGAGGGGCGCCTGGTTCTGGCCGACGTGCTCGATGTGGCCGTCGAACGCGGCGCCGCACAAATCATCGACCTGGCGACTCTTACCGGCGCTTGTGTTGTAGCTCTGGGGAACGACGTTGCCGGGGTGATGACCAACAACCAAACATGGTGCGACGCCGTGCTGGCGGCCGCGCGCCGCTGCGGCGAACTCGCCTGGCAACTACCAATGTTCCCAGAATACGGCGAGCAAATCCGTGGCTCTGTGGCCGACATCAAGAACATTGGCGACGGCCGCTGGGGCGGCGCCATCACCGCCGCCAAGTTTCTGGAAGAGTTTGTCGCTGGCAAACCCTGGACGCACATCGACATTGCCGGCCCCGCCTTCGCCGAAAAGCCCAAACCGCACCATGATGCAGGCGGCACCGGCGCGTTTGTACGCACCTTGGTCGAAGTGGCGCGAGCCAACCGACCGTAAACGAGTCATCCGCGGTTGAACCACCGGCGTATCAGCGCGTGGCGCACCCCGTCGCGGGCCTTGGGTGTATGTGGCGGGGTGCGAGTTCGGCTTCCCGTAGCGTTCTATTGCTGTTGTTGGACAATTACGAACCAGCCGGTGTCTTGCTGGTCGGCGGGACGGCCGCCGACCAGAACTGGAGCGAACGCGGCAAGCCATTGGCCGTTGGGGTTTTGCGACAGCGGATCTCGATACTCGCTGGGCAAGAGGTCGTCCACAAGATCCCCGTGCGGATCGTTCGCCAGCTTGCGCTGCTTGGCTTTGCGCATCAAGTGAATCATGGCGTCGTCCACGTGCGGCAAGGGCGTACGTTCGACCACGGTGGGCAAGTCTTGATGGTGCAACACCAGCCCCTCGCCGCGTTCACCTTCGGCCCTTAAGTCATCGCTCAGCACGTAGTACTTGCGGCTTTCCACCAGAAGCACGGCCTGCCCTTGGGGAAGCCTCAACTGCAAGTCGGCGAAGCGTCCCAGTTCAATCGTAATTGCCAAAACGCCGATCGGTTCACTCTCGTCCGTTGCGCGCACGGGAACCGAAAACGCGACCGCCAGATCGCCGCCGTTGGCGCTGCGGATCGTAGCCGAGTTATGCGGACGGCGGAGCGGCCGGGTAACGACTTGCTCTTGCGGAGAATAGTCGCGGCCGACCCCGTGAAAATAATCGCGAAAGGCATAATTCCGCCCAAGACTGGTCACCCGTTGGCCCTGTTCATCGTGACTTGGGTAACGGGCCGCTTGCGTTCCATCCTGCGTCTGAACAAACCAGGATCGGCTGGAAACACTGGCGTAATGTTCGCCCGCGCGATTGTCGAGCCAACTCTGCAACGGCGCATGCAGCGCCGTGTTATTTGGGTCGGCATTGATTCGCTGCAACATTTCGTGCAGGCGGGGATCGGCTGCTTCTTTCTCGAGAATTCGCCAGCAGATGTCAATCTGATTAGCGATGCTGCGTGCGGCGAACTCCGCCGAAACTTGCAAACTTTGCCGACGTAGCGTCTGTTCGTTTTGCCGTGCTTCTTCGGCTAAGGCATGCAATCGAGATTCCCGATGCGCTTGGCGTCCCCACCAAACCGCCGCTATGCCGCCCGCCACGGCAAGCAGCACCAAGGCCATAAGCGCGCTATGCGCCAGCGTGCGATTACGACGCCCCCAGCGCGCAAGCCGCTGGCTGAACGGTTCGTCATACGCCAGAACCGGAGCGTCGGCCAAATAGCGTTCGACATCTTCCGCCACCTCGAGCGCGGTGGAGTAGCGATCTTGCGGGTCCAGCGCCATGGCCTTCAGGCAGATCGCCTGGAGCGCTTTGGAGACATCCTTTTTCACCTGAGTTGGCCGAGCAAACTCTCCACGAATAACGCGTTGCTTGATCTCGTCCAAAGCGCCCGTGAACGGCACGCGCCCGGTAAGAATCGTGTACAGGGTGGCGCCCAGGCTATAAATATCGGTAGCAGGCCCTAACTCTTCCTTGCCCGAAGCCTGTTCGGGACTCATATAAGGCGGGGTGCCGCCGCCTGATGCTTTGGACGACCCGCCGCCCTGGCTAGGCATGAGGGTTTTCTCATCGCTATCTTTGAACACGCCCTTGCGGCCCACCGAAGCCGCCAGCCCCCAATCGATAACGATGGTCTCGCCGTAGCGTCCCAGCATCACGTTGCCGGGCTTAATATCGCGGTGCACCACGCCGCGGTTATGGGCGTAAGCAATCGTCTTGCAAACGGCAATAAAGCGATTGAGCAACTCATGGAAGGGCACCCGCCGATCGCGCGCCGCAGCGCGGCCGTCTTGGCGCCGGTGATGAAAGCGTGCAATTGCCTCGTCCAGGGTTTCTCCCTGGATGTAACGCATCACATAGAAAAGCCGGCCATCGGCGGTTTCGCCTAACCCATAGACGGGAACCACGCCCGGATGCTCTAAACGTCCGGTAATCTCCGCCTCAAGGAGAAACTGTTCCCGGCTGCGAGAATCGGCGGCCAAGTCGTTTTGAATGAACTTCACCGCCGTGCAGCGTTTGAACTCGCGGTCTTCGGCCAGATACACCACCCCTAACCCGCCGCGGTCGTGATAGCGCAAGTCCCCCAGCGACGAATGAATCGCCAACGTCTCGGCGGAATAACCGGGCGCCACAGTGACCAGCGAGGCGGTCATTTGAAACGCCTCGTCCAGCACCATGCGATCGTTCGGGAATCGTCGCAAAAAATCTTGGTGGTGAAGCGGCTGGCCGTGGCGATGTCGGTGTTCGATCTCTAACCGCACCAATTCATACAAGAGCTTGGAACGCTCGGGCTCATCCCAACCGACCAGATAATCTTCAATGACGGGCCGCAGCCCTTGTCTTAAATCTTCCGCGAATTCCTCGCAGGCCGCATCGATCGCCCCACGTCTAGGGACGGTCGACACCGACTCCAACTGATTCCTGGTCTTGGCCATCGTTCTTACCCTGGGGGGGAGCCACGGGTCGCCAATGCATGCCGCCGCCAGTTAGAGCGGATTACTGCCGCGATTGTTTCAAGCGCCGGTCGCCGCGAGGCCATAAATCTACAATTCGCTTTTTGACCAATTCCCGGACAAATTTCCTACGATCAGCCGTCACCTTCCACGGCCTACACCCCCTAACACCAAGCCCCATCACCGTTTGCATCAACAACATGCAACAACCCTAGGCGTCAGCGAGAGCCCCTCACCTCCGATCTACCGCGGTCCGTGCCCCTCATCCCTAACAACCTGGCGTGCTAGCAAGGAAGCACCTCGCAAGCCACCTGGCCGGGCTACGGTTCCCAATCGCCCCCGTCGTGGCGTTTTCCTGGAAGGCCGTCAAACTTCGCTGACTCCCGCCCCCGATTGGGAACGGTCATCGGCTGCGGGCGTTTCGTTCGTTATGATGGACAAAGCTCCCCTTTACCCCAACTTCCACCCTTTGAGGAGAACATGACGGCAGCGAAGCGGATCACTTCGCCCCATGACGCGGCGCTGGAGGAACTGGCGCGCCGCTTGGCCGAACTCGCGCCGCGTTTGGAAGAAGAAGACACATGGCCTGGCGAGCAGTTAGAGCTATGTGGTCGGTATGGCGTTTATGAGTGGTTCATTCCCGAAGAACTTGGAGGCCAAGGTTGGAGCGAAGCCGACATCGTGCGTGGGTATTTGCGTCTGAGTGCGGCGTGCCTGACAACGACGTTTGTCATCA
>CAYWIS010000016.1:31370-50406 GCA_964458385.1 uncultured Pirellulaceae bacterium | reverse complement strand
TGGTGCCCGAGCAAAAGACCCGCACCTACACCTACACGGTGTGCCGCATGGTGCCTGAGCAACGCGTCAAGACGGTCAGCTACACCGTGTGCCGCATGGTGCCCGAGCAGAAGACCCGCACCTACACCTACACGGTGTGCCGTATGGTGCCCGAGCAACGTGTGAAGACCGTGACCTACAAGGTCTGCCGCATGGTGCCCGAGCAACGCGTTAAGACGATCAGCTACACGGTGTGCCGCATGGTGCCCGAGCAACGCGTCAAGACCCTGACCTACAAGGTCTGCCGCATGGTGCCGGAAGTTCGCACCAAGACCTACACCTACCAGGTCTGCCACATGGTGCCCGAGGTGAAGACCCGCCAGATCCACTACACGGTCTGCAAGCCGGTCCACTACACCAAGGAAATCCAAGTGCCGATCTGCGTTCCCAAGAAGGTTGCCTACACGGTGACCCGCTGCGTGCCCCGCGTGGTGTGCAAGCAAGTTCCGGTGCAGGTTTGCTGCCCGGTGAATCACTGCGGTTGCGTCGTAGCCGATTGCGGCTGCAAGTAAGAACCGCGATTGACGCGAACGTAAGACCCAAGCCGTAACGCTGGTCTGACGACACGTTCACGGCCCGCACTATGCCAAAGTGCGGGCCGTTTTTTGTTTCTTGACAAAGATTTGCTTCGTCGCTCCCACAAGATTCGCTTACCGCGTGCGAATACGTCCTCGGATCCTTGCCCCCTTTCTACCAGCGACGTAAATTCAGACAGGCTCGCTGCTGCATGTTTTCGCTTTCAGGAATCCGAGCATGTCGGTGATTTTTGCTTTTCTGATCGGCCTGAGCATCTATGCCGTGGTGCGAGTGCTGATCACCGGGTTTTATACGGTCCGACCCGACCAGCGTGCCGCAATCACCAGCTTCGGGCGGGCGGAGCGTTTGCCGGGCAGCACCGACAAGATGGACGATCCGAACCTTTCGCCCGACGAACGAGAACGCTACCAATATCCCAAGATTCGCGTCATTCCACCGGGCGGCCCCTATTTCAAGTGGCCCTGGCAAGAGGTGCATAAGGTGAGCGTCGCAACGCAGGCCATCGGCCTGGAGTGGGACCCCACCAAACGGCAAGAAACCATCGAAGCCGTCACCAAAGATAACTTGACCACGGGCGTCAACGGTCAAATTCGCTTCCGCGTGAGCGAGAACAACCTGTACGCCTACTTGTTTGGCGTCGAGAGTCCGCTGGAGCACGTCATGGGGTTCTTCGTCTCGGTGCTGCGCGAGCGGATCGCCAACTTTACCGACCCACGAGGCGAGCAAAGCCTGGTGGGCGAGTCGGACAAGGGCTCCAACGAAACCTCGGTGGAGTTGTCGGAAGGGGTTTCCATTAACGACTTGCGCAAGAACCTCCCGTTGCTGAACGCCTACATGGAGGAGCAATGCCGCTCCACTCCTGGGCGTTACGGCATTGAACTCGATGCGGCCCTGATCACTACCATCGACCCGCCGCCGGAGGTCGATCGGGCGTTGTCGGCCATCAATAGCACGCGCAATCAGGTAGCGGCCGACATCAGTACGGCCCGGGCCGACGCAGAACAGCAAATCACGATGAGCAAGCGGGCCGTGGAAATTGCATCGAACAACGCCCAGGCCGAGGTCGCCCCGCTTCGGGAACTGGCCGCCACACTCACGGCCATCAAAGCGGAAGGCGGCTCCGAGGCTCTGCGGGCGTACATCCGCAACATGCGTGTTCCGTTGCTAGAGCGTGCTCGTCGCGTGGTCATGACCAAAGACTAACGCGCATCGAAACGAAATATTTCCTCTGATAACCACCCTGCCTTCGTATCCCGGATTGGTCCTGTGCTTGAGATCTTTGCTTTCGTCGCCGGACTGTCGATCATCCCCATGTTGATGGCGGTGGCGCGCGGGTTTGGCCTGTACACGATCGTCCAAGAGTGCCAAGCACAAGTGTTTACCCTTTTTGGCCGCGTCATCGGGGTAATCGACGAGCCGGGCTTGCGGTTCCCCATTCTCGAATTCGGGCCCCAAGCGCTGTTGATTCCGCTCTTTGGCAAACGCCATGTGGTCAGCACCGCGCTGCGGCAACACTACCTGCGCGGCCTGATGGTCAACTCGGAAGAGGGCACGCCGATGGGCGTAGGCATCTGGTACGAGATGCAAGTGACCGACCCGGTTGCGTACTTGTTCGTCAACGCCAACCCCGAAGGCTCGCTCGAGGCGAACGTGGCCAGCTCCACCATCTCGACGTTAAGCAACCTGGAAATGGAAAAGATGCTGGAAGACCGGCACTCGCTTAGCCGTACCGTGCGGGCCGCCGTATCGCCGCTTTCGGAGAAGTGGGGTTATCGTTTGGGGTCGGTTTATATTCGCAAGGTGTTTTTCACCGATGAACAAATGGTCCGCAACATCACCGACAAGGTGGTAAAGCGTCTGGTGCAAGTCACCAGCGCCATGAAACAGGACGGCGAAAACCGTGTCGGCCTGATCCGCAGCGAGACGGCGTTTAAGGTGTCGCAGAGAATGGCCGAAGCCAAGGCGATGCGTCCCGCCATCGTCGGCCGCGCGCTGAACGAAATTGGCCAGAAAGACCCAGAGATTCTCCAAGCCGTGATGGAGGTTTTGGAAACCGAGAAGCTGCTGGCCTCGCACGCCGCGGTGGAAATCGTTCCCCGCGAGGCCAACATTCAGTATCAAATCGCCGGCGGCGAGGCGCCCGTTGTGGCGACCCTACAATAACCACGGCCATTCGCAACCGACGCATCCAGCAAAAAGGCCACGGCGGCGAGCGAAGGTTCGCCGCCAGCTCTCCGTTTTCAAGACGCCACGTCTTTCTTCCTGACCCGCTGCAGAATCTTGATGATTGCTCGGCGGAAGTGACGCTCTGCAAGAGCGGAGCAACTCGCGTTGCGTGAAAGACACGAGTGATTCTGAGCGTCTCGCGCCGAGAGAAATCCACTCACTGCGTTGATGGACGCAAACATGTCCCTACACCGCATCAGGGGAACGAGGCCGGCGTATGGGCTTGGGCGCGTCTCTAACAGTCAGAACCGCGGGCAGACGCACCACGGTTCGGAAGACCTTTGATACCTGGATATTCGCACAGAGCCGTACACGCTAGACACGGTCCACGGCGCCGCTAACGCCCGCGTGTTCGGCGCAATGGGCACAGCAGAAGATGTCGCCATCGTGTTCGATTCCGTGCCCCACTACCTTACAGCCACAGTGAACGCAGACCGGCGCCAGCGCGTGGATAGCGCACTCGAACGAGTCAAAGACATGCGATTCGCCGCCCATGGTAACCGTAAAGGCTTTGTCATACTCGTTGCCGCAAACTTCACACCTACCCATCGGTTGTCTCCTTCGATTAAGGAATCGGGGATTTTCCTGACCGAATCGGCTGCAAAGGGCGCGCCACACCCAACGCCGCAGTCGGCAGCATCATTCGCCTAGCGTGAGAAAGTCGCACAACAGATCGCAAGTGCTTTCAGGATTAACACTTACGACAACTTGGCGTTCTGGAAGAATCGCCAAAGAGCATGGCTCTTGGGGTTTGACTATCGCCCGCCTACAGGCCAATCTTCGAGCGAGGCGAAGGTCGCCCGTAGTTCATTTCCTTCGGCGGGTGCGACTTACCGAGCCGCCCAAGCTCGTCGCCTTGGACGACCGCACCGGTGGTCCGTAACGGGCTTCTCATGAGCCGAAGAGATCCGTCATTCTTCGGCGGGAGCTTCTTCGTCACGCCGCCAGCGCAGCAAATAGACCAGCGCCAAAAAGTCGTACAGGGCGTGCGTGACCAGGGGCGCCAATAAGTTGCCTGTCCATAAAAACAACCAGCCTAGATAAACGCCAATCAAAAGCGTTAGTACGAAATAGGTCGTCGACAGATAGTGACAAAGTCCAAACGCGATCGACGCCACGACCAACGCGATCCAAACACCTTGCGGCGGGCCGATCCATTCGGCCAGCCCCGCTTGCAGCAAGCCGCGAAAGAGCGTCTCTTCGCCCATCCCCGCGGCAAGCGACAGCAAAGCCATCTGCTCCACCGTGAGCGAAGCGAACAGCGGGCGCACTTGCTCATCAACGAGCCGCCTTAGGCCCCGGACCGGCCCCAGGGGATATCGCTCCAACAGCCACATGGCAGCCGCCAGGGGAAGCGTAGCGACGACGCCCCACCCTACCGCTCGCAAGTGTTCCGGAATCGCCTCGCGGGTGAGTTCGATGGTCGCCGTTGGATTGAAGCCCACCATCCAGCCCAAAAAGGCGGCGACGAGCGCTAGCCCCGCTTCGACGACGACGCCGGCCCGAAAAATGTCGATCGGCGCCGCGCCGTCGCTCGGCTCTGACTCCCTTTCCTCATTCATTTTTTGTTCGTTGTTATCTGTTCCTGAAGCATACCTGCTTGCCGACGCAGCGTCGTCCTTGCCCCAACCGTCCCTTCATTGACGGTTTTTCCTAGGCCTGATAAACTCCAAAACCATTCGACCCCCCTGTAAAATCAACCCATTAGGATTGTCTTATGGCCAAGAGTCGTCCGACCAAGTCCAAAACGACCACCTCCTCCAAATCCACGGCGACGGTCAAGGCGCCCAAGGGCAAAGAAGGCGCCCCGAAGAAGTATGTCTACTTTTTCGGCGCTGGCAAAGCCGAGGGGAAGGGGCATCAAAGAGAACTCCTGGGAGGCAAGGGCGCCGGTCTGGCGGAAATGACCAACATCGGCCTTCCCGTGCCGGCTGGCTTCACCATCACCACCGAAGCCTGCGCCGAGTACTATGAACTGGGCCGTAAGTTCCCCAGCGGTCTGGAAGAGCAGGTCGACAAGGCCTTGGCCAAGTTGGAGAAGGTGACCGGCAAGAAGCTGGGCGATCCCAAGGATCCGTTGCTGGTGTCGGTGCGTTCGGGCGCCGCGCGGTCCATGCCCGGCATGATGGAAACGGTGCTCAACCTCGGTCTGAACGACGAGTCGGTCGAAGGTCTGGCGGCGAAAACCAACAACCCCCGTTTCGCCTACGACGCCTATCGCCGCTTCATCCAGATGTACTCGACGGTCGTGATTGGCCTCTCCAAAGAAGAGATGGAGGCCATGCTGCACGACCTCAAGCAGCGGCTGGGCGTGAAGAACGACACCGACATCCCTGCCGAGTCGCTCAAAGAGCTGTGCGAACAATTCAAGGCGTTCTTCAAGGAAAAGACCGGCAAGCCCTTCCCACAAGACCCGAAAGCGCAGCTCTGGGGCGCTATTGGAGCGGTGTTCGGTTCGTGGATGGCCGAGAAAGCCGTCACGTACCGCCGCGTCGAGAAGATCACCGGCCTGAACGGCACCGCGGTCAACATTTGCCAGATGGTGTTCGGCAATAAGGGCGAGAACTCGGGCACCGGCGTGTGCTTCACGCGCGATCCGAACACCGGCGAGAACGTCTTCTACGGCGACTTGCTCATCAACGCTCAAGGCGAGGACGTGGTGGCGGGCATCCGCACGCCCATCAAGTTGTCTGAGCTGGAAAAGTTGATGCCCAAGGCCAACAAGCAGCTTTACGAAGTCCGCAAGATCCTGGAGCGGCACTACAAGGACATGCAGGACCTCGAGTTCACCATCGAGGACGAAAAGCTCTACATGCTCCAGTGCCGTACCGGCAAGCGTTCGCCGCAAGCGGCGTTCCGCATTGCCGCCGACATGGTCAAAGAGCGGCTCATCACCAAAGAAGAGGCCGTTCAGCGCATTACGCCCGAAGACATCGAGCGGCTCTTCTATCCGGTCATCGACCCCTCGATCGACAAGAAGAAGTTGGAAGAGGCCTTGCTCGCCACGGGCATCGACGCCGTGCCCGGCGCCGCATCGGGCCAGGTGGTGTTCACCGCGGAAGAAGCCGAGGCCATGGCCCAATCGGGCAAGAAAGTGATTCTGGTCCGCAAAGAAACCAGCCCCGAAGACGTGGGCGGCATGCACGCCGCGCAAGGCATCTTGACCGCCACCGGCGGCAAGACGAGCCACGCGGCGGTGGTCGCGCGTGGCTGGGGCAAGTGCTGTATCGTCGGCTGCGAGGCGATTCAGATCGACTACAACAAGAAGCAATTCACCGTCGGCGGTAAGGTCGTCAAGCAAGGCGACTACGTCACCTTGGACGGCAGCTCTGGCAAGGTGTACATGGGCGAGCTTCCGCTAGTCAAACCCGAGCTGCCCGAGGCGTACCACACGATCATGAAGTACGTGGATCAGATCCGCACTATCAACGTACGCACGAACGCCGACACCCCCTACGACGCCGAGAACGCCATTCGCATGGGCGCCGAAGGCATCGGTTTGTGCCGCACCGAGCACATGTTCTTCGACACCGAAGAACGCCGGCAGGCCATCCAAGAGATGATCGTGGCCGAAACGGTCGAGGCGCGTCAGGCCGCCCTGGCCAAGTTGCTGCCGTTCCAGCGCGACGATTTCTACGGCATCTTCAAAGCCATGAACGGCTACCCGGTGACGATCCGCCTGATCGACCCGCCGCTGCATGAGTTTGTGCCGCACGAGGAATCGAAGCAGCGCGAATTGGCCAAGCGGATTGGCGTTCCGTTTGAGAAGGTCAAACACCGCGTTGAGCAACTGCACGAGCATAACCCCATGCTCGGCCACCGGGGTTGCCGGTTGTGCATTACGTATCCCGAAATTCTTGACATGCAAGTCCGAGCGATCATTGAAGCCGCGGTCATGTGCAAGAAGGAAGGGATGAAGGTGCTTCCCGAGATCATGATCCCGCTTGTGATGGACAAGAAAGAGTTGGCCATCTTGGCGGATCGCACGCGGAAGCTGGCCGACTCCATCATCAAGCAGGCCGGCGTCAAGGTGAACTACCTGGTGGGCACCATGATCGAGGTGCCGCGGGCGGCCATCCTGGCGGACGAAATTGCCGAAGTGGCCGAGTTCTTCAGCTTCGGCACCAACGACCTGACCCAGATGACCATGGGCCTGTCGCGCGACGACGCTGGCCGCTTCCTCCCCGATTATGTGGACGAGAAGAAGGCGGGCATCTTCAAGGACGATCCGTTCCAATCGCTCGATCAAGCCGGCGTAGGCAAGTTGGTCCAGTGGGGCATCGAGCGCGGCCGCAAAACCAATCCCGACCTGAAGATCGGTATTTGCGGCGAGCACGGCGGCGAAGCCAAGAGCGTCAAGTTCTGCGTTCGCGCCGGCATGAACTACGTTAGCTGCTCGCCGTACCGCGTGCCGATCGCACGTCTGGCAGCCGCACAAGCCGCTATCGAAGGCGCCTAAGCGCCGCCATGGGCGGTTTCCGCGCTGTGTAAAACACTGTCCGGGGGCGAGCGTATCTCCTAAGTCGCCAAGGCGTTGCCGCGGTGGTCAAAAGGGAGAGTCGCTCGCCCCCGGTTTTTTGTTGCGCCGCCAAGTCGTGGTAGTCCACGATCAATATGGTCCGACGTTCAGGATCCCCCCAGTCCCGTAGGCGCGCAAACTTGATGCCATTTTGCTAACGGCTGCTTTCCGCCACGCTGCGGTCAAGCGCCAAACGCACTTCGTGCGACACTTCCCTTGGTACGAACACCGCTTTCCTCCCCAAAGGAAGGGCAGCCATGTTGCTCCCGCCAAAAGCGGCTCTTGCCAAGATTCCGCCTACCTATTTATTAAGGAGCTCCACGATTCGTCCGGCAATCGCCGGAGATAACCAACGGCAAATGTTGGAGTGCTGAATTGCGGCACTGGGGCCGAATCGGGTTCGCGGCGTTTGAACCAACCTCTGCACAAAGGCGATAAACTGTGCCGTGGCGTCGATCGAGCCTCAATCCGACCTGTGCCGCTGTCCGATGAATTAACTCGGACCCCGTCCCTGCCGGTCGGGTTCCGTAGAGCGACATCTACCACACGGAGGGGGTAGCGTGAAGCGACGTACGCGAATCACTGGCGCCGTACTTTTATCGTTAGCGGCTTCGGCTCCTGGTTGCGCGATCCCCTCGCCCTGGGCTAACGACCTCGAATTGCCGCCTCCCGCGTCGGCCAGCAATTCGAGCGGGCCGCTCGGTCGGCTCTCGGAATACAAAGGCGATCAGCGGTTCCCTCAGCCAAGCTATCAGCCTCCCGCGACCGCAGGGCAGCGGAAAACCGTCGCCGGGGCTATCACCGGCGCATTCTCTTCGGCCGTTGACAAGACGAAGGATGCCCTGACCTTCGAGCCGAAAGTTATCCCCGCCGAAGATCCTCTTAGCCTCTCCAATACGCCCAAGGAGGCCGGCCCCACCGTTTACTTTGCATCGGCGCGTTTGCACGAAAGCAAAGGCAACTTCGAAAAGGCCGACGAGCTATACCGGAAAGCCCTGGAGGGAGCCCCCAACGATCTCGAATACTTGGTGCACTACGCCCGGATGCACGACCGCGCCGGTAACTTGGAGCGGGCAGGCGAAATTTACCGGCAAGCAATTGCCGCCCATCCGCGCGAAGCGGCGGCCTACAACGATCTGGGGCTTTGCTACGCTCGGCAAGAACGGTGGGAGGAATCGGCCAACACCTTGGAGTACGCCGTGCGGCTGCGGCCCGATAGCGCCCTGTACCGCAATAACTTGGCGACCGTCCTGGTGGAAATGGGACGCCACAACGAGGCCCTCAGCCACTTAACGGCGGTTCATGGGGAAGCGGTGGGCAATTACAATCTGGCCTATTTGCTGCATCAGCGCGGCGAGAACGAGCAGGCCATTGCTCACTTGCACCGCGCCTTGGCCGTCGATCCGAAGTTAGCTCCTGCGTCGGCATTGCTTGCGCAACTTACCCCGGCCAGCTCGACGGTGGCCGCCGCGTCCGTCCCCTACTTGCCAACCCAAGTGGTCCAAGAAACGGTGCACCGCATGCCGCCCGTCACGAACGAAGCGCCAGAACCGTATGCAGCGGCGCCCTTGCCGCAAACCGCAGCTTCGGTCGCAGGCGACGATTGGGGCGACGCTCCCACGCCCGACGATCTGCCCCAGCTCTTGCCGCCCGTTCAGTAGCGAGCCCCGGCAATCGAACCGATTAAACGAATCTAATTGGCGCCGGCAAGCGGCGTTACTTCTCGCACTCGGTTTTCGAGCGCCTGCATCACCAGCGGCGCAATCTCAGGACCGCAACTGTTAATCTCGCCGTACTGACTCTTGTTGCGTCCATAGGCGAAAGGCGGCTCCTGGTCCCATTGCCGCTTGGGGATGATGTAACCGATCTCGTCGTTCGCTAACCCCAGTAACATCCACCGATCGCCCGGCAAGATTTGAACGACGGACTTCTCAAGGGGCGCGTCGGGGAAGTCAACATGCGGATCGGCCGGATCTTCGAACTTTCCGTAGACAAGCTCGGGGTATATCTCACCGGGAATGGCGGCCACATGCAGCTCGCCCAGCCGAAGATAGGCAACCTCGGTTTCCACGGCCAAGGGGCCCTCGGTCTTGTCAAGCAGGCCGACCGATTCGCCAAGCTCTTCTGCATTGCCCGTCCACCGGCGTGCTTCGCGCTTCAAAACTCCGATGGAGCGTGCAGCGCCGTACATCGGGTTTTGAAGGGGAACAGCAATGGCTTTGGCCGATACGGTGACCGGCGTCAGGTCGATCGGCTGTGCTCGGTCGATCGCCTGCTCGGTAAGTCGCGCGACCTGCTCTCCGTAAACCTGGGCGAACTCGAACTCGCCACTGTGAAGCGTCTTACCTGCGGCGTTCTGGAACTGCCCGCCCGGCGGCGCCATCAATCCTCCCACGGCCCCCGTAAAGTACACCACGGGACACGCATACCGTGCTTTCAAAGCGGCGATCGTGGCCCAGGGAAAGTCGGCCGTAATTAGCGTGTTCTTGGAGTCCAGCGCTTCGGGATGGCAATTCCATTGCACCGCCAGGCCCGCGGGTTTCTCCTGACCGGGACGCCGAAACACCAGCACCCGCAACACGCCGTCTTTGACATAAGGACGGCGGCTGTCGCGCAGCAGTTTCTCATCCTCGGCCGTACCATACGCCGCAGTCACCTCGACGAGTTGCCGCTCGGCGGCCCGAACCGCCTCGGCCGCACGCTCCACAACGAGCGACAAATAATCGTCATCCACGCCCCGCACGAAGGCCGTGCGTCCCCAGATGCCAATCACATCGGGACCCTCGTGATTATGCGTGCTAGAGACAAGCACGTAATGATAATCTGCGAGCGCCGCGCGCAGCCGCTTCGTTTCTGCGTATTGCAAGCCAATCAGATCGACCGACACCAGCGCTATCTTCCGCTGGCCGTCGTGCAGCACAAGGCACCGCGCAAAGAGCGGATCATGCACGCCGGTCGCCTGCCGACCATGACCATACCCGGCAATCCACACCGGTCGGTCGTCGCGCAGTTCGGGCGTAATATCGACTTCGCCGAATCCCACGCGCAGGGTTTGGGCCGCCGCGGGCAAGGCGCCCACCGTTGCGACCACGAGAATCATCCCCCCGAGCAACCAGCAGCGCCACGCCATGGCGTTCTCCTGTCGTGTTGAAGTTTCGGGAAGGCCGCAACGCTCCCTCGCCCCGGGCATCAGCGGGACGAGGGGCCTTGAATCATCGGTTTGCAACCGCCGCCGATGCCGTGCTTACGGCGAATCTTCGGCCAAGCGTCCCTTGGCCACCTCGGCCTCGTCCGTGGTGGTATCAACGCGGTCCCAGAACGCCAAGAAGAACAACACCATGACCGCCGCGGCGGCGATGCACGGAATCAACCAAATCATTTGCCAATTCATCAATTGGCTGGCTTGCGCGCCCAGTTGATTGGCCTGGTCGAACAACGGTTGGGCCGCCGATTGGTCGGTCATAGCGAACGCCTCGCGAGTCAGCTCCGTTGAACGGGCTTGCAACTCCAAGGCTTCGGCGGGCGTGTAGCGGGCGACAATCCACTTCATCACTTGGGCGCCAATCCCCAGCCCAAGCCCTTGGGTCACAAGCACCAAGAAGCCTTGGGCCTGGCCGCGGATCTCTTTGCTGCACTTCTTGTCGGTGTAAATAAACCCCGTGACAAAGAAAAAGTCGTAGCAGATGCCGTGGAGCAGAATGCCGCCCAGCACCATCCACTGCACGTTGTTGTCGTCGGCCGCCGCAAACAAGCCGTACCGCACCACCCACGCCAACATGCCAACCAGCAACATCCACTTGACGCCCAGCCGGGCGAAGAACAACGGCATGGCCAGCATGAAGAAGATTTCCGAAACCTGCCCGAACGACATGTTAAACGCCGGGTTCGCAAAGCCCACCTTGCCCGCATACACCGGGGCGTAGGCGTAATAAGCGGCCAGCGGAATGCAGATCAGGAACGAGCACAAGATAAACACAGCGAACGACGGCTGCTTGAGCAGCGCCAGCGCGTCGACACCCACAATCTCGCCCGCGGTAATCTTCTTGCCGGCCGCCGGCGGCGGCGTGTGCGGGAGAAAGAAGCTCACCACCCCCAGCGCCAAGGCGGCCGCGCCGGTCACGTAGAACTGGGTGGCGCTAAAGTCGGCCTGGAACACTTTGCTGACGACCCAGTTCGCGGCAATCCAGCCGATGGTGCCGAATACGCGAATAATCGGGAATTGCTTCTCCTGGTTGGTAATGTTGTGGAACGCGAGCGTGTTGGTCAGGCCGAGGGTCGGCATGTAGCACAAGGTGTGTAGGAACAACGCCCCCACAAATATTTCCGGCCCCATGCGGGCGGCCGCGGGCGTACCTAACATAATGGCGCCGCCCAGCAAGTGCAGCACGCCCAGCACGCGTTCGCTGGCGAAGAAGCGATCGGCGATCATCCCCAGAAAGAACGGCGAGATAATCGCGGCGATCGGCGCTACCGTGTACGCCCAGCCTACCCAATCGAACATGCCGTGGGTGTTCATATAGTTGCCCACGGTCACATACCACGCGCCCCAGATGAAAAACTGGAGGAACATCATGAGGCTCAGGCGTGCGGTTATCATCGCTTGCATCACCAGGAAAAAATGGCAGGAAAGAGAAATTGAGAGATAACGCGGCCAACGAAACCGCACATTCTAAAAGAGAAATTGCCAAGAAAAAAGCACAAAACCTGTGGTTCGACGTAGACCGAAAACAGCGTTTTCGCTTATCCTCCCCGGGAAACCGTATTCCCCCGATGCGAGGAGGCTTTGTTATGCGACTGGCGCCCATCGCGGCACTGGCCTGGGCCGTAGCTGTCGGAACGACATCGCTGGTCCTGGGGCAAGATTTCCGCGTTGAAACCGACGTGTTTCTCGACGCCGACAAGAACAAGCCCGCGGCTCAATACCTCACGCTCTTTGTCGGCGGTCGTGTCTACGACTTCATGTACGAAGAGCCCAAGGAAATCACCATCTACGACGTCAAGGGCGAACGGTTCCTCCTGTTGGCGCCCGACCGGCGCGAACAAACCACCCTCACCTGCGAGCAACTGCTTCAATTCACCGCCGCCATCCAGGCCCAGGCCTCCCAGTCGCGCGACGAGGACATACGGTTCCTGGCCAATCCCTCGTTCGACGTGCAGTTCGATTCCAAGACCAACGCCATTACGCTCCTGAGCAAGCGGCTTAAGTACACGGCTCTCCCATCGGCCATCGAACCGCCCAACGAAAGTGTCGTGCGGCGGTACCGCAACTTCGCCGACTGGTACGCACGAATGAACGGCGTGCGGCTGGGAAATATGCCCCCCTTCGCCCGCATGGAGTTGAACGCTCAATTGGAAGCGCGCGGCATGATTCCAGGCGAGGTCATCAAAACCATGACTCCCCGCGCCGTTTTTGAAAAGGAAACGTCGGTTCGCAGCAAGCATCTGTTCACCTGGCGCATCTTGCCCTCGGACCAAAAGCGGATCGAAGAGGCCGACAGCTACATCAGCACGTTCAAGCACGTCGATCCGAGCGTGTATCTCAAGTGGCCCGCCCGCGTGAGCAAGCGAACCGACTAGCCTCGCTGCCCCGCCGTGTCACCGTCGGCGGAGAAGGCACGCGCGGCCAGCAACCGTTACCGCCAGTTCGGCGCCTCGGTCCAGAGCGTCGAGCTGGTCCGCTGTTAGCCTCAACTCAAAAACCGTTTCAACTTGGGGCGCAGACAGCAGGCGAAGCTCCTCCTGCGGCGCCGGCGACGAGTACGGCACAACCCTGGCCGGCGCCGTGGCGTGATGATACTCCTCATACGCCCGCCTCACCACGCGGCTGAACGGCACATCGGCGTCAGGTGAGGTTGCTTCCAAAACTTCCCTGACGCGTTGCAAGACCTTCTTCGGCAACCGGAGTGCGGACGCAGCCTCGTGCAGGTTGATCGTTCCCGCCGCCACCCACGGCAACAGCGCCGGGCATTTTTGCTGGACGCGTTTAGCGACCTGCACATACCGCGAACTCGCTCCAAATAGTCGGGCCGCCTGATCCGCCGCACGCAGTTTCGCTTCGGAGCCCTGGTGGAGAGGTGCGCACGTTTGCGCACCTCGAGGACGCGCCGCCCCGGTCCGCACACGTTCTTTGGCCGCAGCTTCCAAGAACGGCAATACGGCCAAGGCCAAAACCGCTCGCTGACTGGGAGAAAGATGCCGCCGCACCACGTTTTGGGCAATCAGCCATTCCAGCGGCGAACCCTCGCCGCGCCATTCAGTAAACCGCGGCGTTACCCCCGCCTGGCGACAAGCCGCCAGCCGGTTTCGCCCATCGAGCACCGCCCCTTCCAGCAGCACAATCGGCTGCAGCAATCCCCGCCGCCGAATATCGTCCGTCAAACGCTCCAACTCCTCCTTCGGCATCATCGGAAACAGACCACACACAGGATGCGCAGGCGGGTTCATCAGCAAGGCGGGGGCGAAGAGGAGGGAGCCGCAAAAGTAAACCACCCTACATTATACCGAACAGATGTTCATTTTTATGAATTTTTTTCTCATCTACATTTCCAAAAATTAACAACATAGATTTTTCAAAGAATGACACGACGAAACCAACGACAACTTTCCCGGCGCCTGGTGGTCCCCGTTACCAGATCTCCGATTCTTGCCCCCACCGCCACCTCGAACGCGCAGCCAGGCGTCGCAGGCCCCGCTCAATTGACGATCCCCTGCACGCAATCCGAACGTCCATAGATGTCGCCTAGCTAACCGCCCATCGCGCGGCGATCTCAAGGAAGTTGGGGCGTCCTCAAGAAAGCACAGAAGGGTGGAATTTTGAGCAAAGAGGAGTTTTTTTCTACCTTACGAGCGGGCGACGTGGTAATCTGCTGGGCATGGGGCGTGGTGTGGTGCGTGCTTTGCCTACTGGCCATTGGACCTTCCGCCGCCATGAACGTGACAGTTGTTCCTACTCGCCTGCGGCAACGGGTGACCTATTCGTTTCACGAAGCGGCGGATCCGGTCAGTGATCAGGTCGTGGCGCTGCATCATGGGATCTGCCATACGCGGGACCAGTTCTTGCCACTGATCGCCCGGTTGAATTCGCTCGGCCTGCACGCGCTGATGATCGATCAGCAGTCGGAGAACGCCGGGTTCTTTCGTAACGCCCTGGGTATGCAGCACTATCGGGAAGGCATGGCGGCGGCGCTGCGGAAGTTTGCAGAGGACCATCCGCGGCTCCCCGTTGGCAGCTATGCATTGCACTCGTTAGGGGCGTTGATCGGCCAAGAGATGCAGCAGCGATATCCCCAGTGGCGGCGCCCCACCGTGCTGATGGCGCCAATTCCCATTCACGGCGCCCTCCCCATTTCACTGCGGATCTTAAGGCGGCATCCGCTTCGGTATCTCAAGGCGGTGTTAACGCTCAACATCCACTCGCTGATGCGCACGCCCGAGATGGTGCGCGAGCTGTTCTTTGACGACCTGACGCCCGCCCCCATTGTGGAACGCACCACCGAACAGTTGAAACACGCCCCCTTTTGGCTCTACTGCCAGCTTGTTCTGCGGCCGTTGCTGCGTCCACGGATTCGCGACGACGGTTTGCCCAAGCGACTGCTCTTCAGCGAGACCGACGAAATTTTCCATCCCTCGGAGTATCGAACGACCCGAGAGCAGTTCCCGCGATTGGAGGAACATCACATCCGCGGTGGGCACGACTTCTTTATCGAATACGCCGGAGAGGCCGCCCAGCAAATTGCGGAGTTTCATCAGCACTACGCCGTACCCACACACGCCGCCATCCCCGCGTTGGCTCCGCCTCACTTCCTGCACCGCCCCGCCGAAGCGCAGCCAGCGCCGGCGGAACGCCCTACCGAAGACGAGTAGTCAACCACGCCGCACGGCGCCCATGATCCTTCGCCGGTGGCGAAGCGTATTTTCAGCGATTACCATAAGATGGCCCGCGGGGGCGGCGTCTCTGCTGGGCGATGTTCTCTTTCCTGACTTCTCGCCTGGATTGCTCCCATGCCTTACTTACGCTTTGCATTGTTCATGATCCCCGTATTCGCCTTCGTAGCGTCGGCCCAAGCCGAAAAATTCACGGTCCAGCAGGACGAAGAAGGCGTTACGGTGCTCGTCAACGGCAAGCTGTTCACCAAGTATCTCAAGAAGTCGGGCGCCAAACCGGTGCTCTATCCGGTGATTGGCCCCACGGGCAAGGCAATGACGCGCGCTTATCCGTTGGAGGACGCCAAGCCGCACGAACACAAAGGGCATATTCATCAGCGCTCGTTCTGGTTCACACACGACAACGTCAACGGCGTGCACTTCTGGCACGAGAACGCCAACCATGGCGACATCGTTCATCGTGAGTTCGTCAAGGTGGAAGGAGGCGAGCAGGCCACCATCATTACGCGTAACGACTGGATCGGGCCCGACGGCAAAAAGGTGTGCGAAGACGAACGAACGCTCGTTTTCGGCGCCGATGACGAGCGCCGCTGGATCGACTTCGACATTACCCTCAAAGCCAGCGAAGGTCCGCTCACCTTTGGCGACACCAAAGAAGGGACCTTCTCGCTTGCCACAGCCGGCACCATGCAAGTCGACGCCAAGCTAGGCGGTAAGATCGTCAACAGCGACGGGCTGACCGACGCGGAGGCCTGGGGTAAGCGTGCTCCTTGGGTCGATTATCATGGCCCCGTCGAGGGCGAGACGGTCGGCATCGCCATTTTCAACCATCCCAGCAGCTTCCGTTACCCGACCTACTGGCACGTACGCACCTACGGCCTGTTCGCCGCCAATCCGTTTGGCGTGCGCGACTTCACCGGCGACAAGAACGCCGACGGCTCCCACACCATTCAGAAAGGCGAAACCCTCACCCTGCGTTACCGCGTGTTGCTCCACCGCGGCGATGAGAAGGAAGGCAAGGTAGCCGAGGAGTTCGCCAAATACGCGGCGATCAAGAAAGGCGTCTAACGCCACCGATTTCCAGCGCGCCGTGACCTGCTCGCCCGCCTCAGAGCGGGCAGTCGTTGTAGCGGTCTTTTGCTGCGAGGAGTTCCGCCATGGCCTGCCGTCTGGTTTTGCTCTTGGCCGCCGCTTGCCTGCTGGTTGCTCCAGTGGGCCACGCCAACGACCAGCGCCCGCGGTTGATCATCACTACCGACATCGGCGGAGACCCCGACGATCAACAATCGCTCATTCGCCTGTTGACCTACGCCAATGAGTTCGAAATCGAAGGCTTAATCGCTTCGGCGTCGGGCACTCCCGGTGAGTTAAGGCAGAAGATTGTTCAACCGCAATTGATTCGCCGCGTTGTCGAGGCCTACGGCCAGGTGCGCGATAATCTGGCCTTGCACGCGCCCGGCTATCCCGCGGCGGCGCAGCTTCTGGAGCGCATTCAGCCAGGCAATCCGGAACGCGGCGAAGGCGCCATTGGCCCCGAGCACGACACAACGGCCTCGCGCTGGATCATTCACGTGGTGGACCGGCCCGATCCGCGCCCCGTCTACATAGCCATTTGGGGCGGCCAAACCGATCTAGCCCAGGCCTTATGGCGAGTGCGTCATGATCGCGACGAAGCTGCGCTCGCGGCATTCATCGCCAAGCTGCGCGTGTACGACATTGCCGACCAGGACGGATTGCAACCGTGGATCTTTAAGAATTTTCCCAATCTTTTTTACGTTCTGGCCTCGGCCGAACCGGGACAGGATAAACGCAACGGCGCCTTTCGCGGCATGTACCTGAGTGGCGACGAAGCGCTGACCTCAAAAGCCTGGCTCGATATGCACGTTCGCCGGAGTCACGGCCCGCTTGGCGAGCTTTACCCCAACGCCACATGGACAGAGCCCAATCCGCATGTGGCGCTCAAGGAAGGCGACACGCCATCGTGGTTCTACTTCCTACCGGTCGGGCTGAGCGCCCCTGACCATCCCGAATGGGGAAGTTGGGGCGGCCGATTCCAGCACAAACAACACGGCCTTTATCGCGACGCCCGCGATTCCGTCAACGGGGTGACCGACGCGCGGGCGACCGTGTGGCGTTGGCGCCCCGCCTTTCAGGCCGACTTTCAGGCGCGTATGGATTGGTGCGTGCAGCCGAAAGACCAAGCCAATCATCCGCCCGTTGCCGCCTTTCGCGGCGACACTTCCGGCCGCGTCGTCCATTTGACCGCGGCGCCAGGCGCGGAGCTTCCCATAAGCGCGGCGGGTTCAACCGATCCCGATGGCGATGCTTTGACCTATCGCTGGTGGGTGTATCACGAGGCCGGCACGGCGCGGGGCCAGGTCGAGATAGCCGACCCCACCGCAGCGGAAACGGTCGTTCGGCTGCCGCGCGATCAGGCGGGCGCCACGGTTCACCTGATTCTTGAAGTGACCGACCAAGGCGCTCCCGCACTAACGCGCTATCGGCGCGTGGTGGTCAATCTGGATGGCGCGTAAGCCTGGGCCAAGCGTGAGAAAACTTCGCCTGCGCGGCACAATCGCTGCGTTTGGCTACCTCTCCTCCTTGCGCAGGGTTCCGCAAAGAAATATCTCGCCGAGTGCCGATATTCACCCTTGCCCACCCAAGCCCCCCAGGTTCCACGCCTCTCCCCACCGGCGCGAACCTTTGGCCCCACTCGGAGTTTGCCCCATGGAAAGTCAGATGCTGGAGTTGAAAGGACTCGCCGATTTACGGCAGTACGTTTACGAGACTCTTTGTCATCATCACGATCTGGTCGTCGGCGCCTTTCCTCTGAGCGAGCGTATTTTGGTGCGCGGCGGTAAGCCGTGCGGCATGTATTTTTGCCTCCACGGTCCGCGCAGCGTCCGTTTGACCGCCATTTGGGAAACGGATCGCAATTCTGTCTTGTTTTACGGTCCCACGGGGGAAAAGTTGTCACGGACGCAACTGGCGCCCATTGCGGCGCTGACCCCGGTCGCGGCATGACCGCTCGCAAACACCGCTCATTTAAATACAGCAACAGGGAGGTTGACGATGCTGGTCTTGTCCCGCCGCGAAGGCGAGCGACTGAAGTTAGGAGATTCGGTAGTCATTACCATTGTCCGCGTATCGGGCGACAAAGTACGCCTGGGAATTGAAGCCCCACCCGATGTATTGGTGCTTCGCGAGGAATTGGACGCCGTGCCCGAACTTGAGTCGCCATAGTTACTTGAGCAATCATTCGCCGCCCCCATGGACGGGGACGGCGTTTTACGTCGTGTGGCGTAGCAACGAACCGCGTCGTCCTGGGGCCGCCAAGACCTTGGACGACGCGGTTTCTCATTTCTTGAATTCCCGCGATTGCCGTCTGTTGGAGTTTGACTTTTGCCAAGAAGGTGGTTATCATCCGTCTGATAAAAACCGATTCATCTGTTGGTCGCCTTACGACCACCACCCTCCCGATAACCCACCCTCGCATTGCCTTCCCTGGAATCCGCTTGCGAAATCGAGCCGAAACGTACAGCGGACGGCGCGAGAGCGCAATAAAGGCATATTTTTTGCTTCCGTCTTCTTCCCGCGCGGCACCCCGCCGCTGGGAGACCTTACTTGCTTTGGAGATTCGTCTATGAGATGTAAGGGTAACCGGCTGAGTCGGCGCGGCTTCCTCACAGTAGGCGCTGCCGGCGGTCTCGGATTGAACCTTGCTCAATTGCTCCAATACGAGCAGGCGCGCGCCGACCTCAAGCATTACGACTTCATCGAAGCGAAGGCCAAGAGCATCATTCACATCTTCCTGCCCGGCGGCATCGCCCA
>CAYWIS010000016.1:0-31360 GCA_964458385.1 uncultured Pirellulaceae bacterium | reverse complement strand
CAAGCCTTTGGCGCCGGTAGGCGGCACGATGTGGGCGGCATCGCCCACCAGGAAACTTGGGATCCCAAACCGTACGCCCCCATTGAATATCGGGGCGAAATGAAGGCCATCCAAACCAACACGGGCGAGTGGATCAGCGAGACGCTCCCCCAAATGTCCAAGTTGATGGACAAGGTGGCCATCATCCGCTCGATGACGCACAGCGAAGCGGCTCACGAGCGCGGCACCCACAACATGTTCACGGGCTATCGTCCCAGCCCGGCGATTCAATATCCCAGCATTGGCAGCGTCATTAGTCATGAGTACGGCCCGCGCAACAACCTGCCGCCGTACGTGTGCATTCCCAACGTGCCCAACGAGTACGCTGGTCCCGGTTACCTCAGCTCCTCGTTTGCGCCGTTTAGCCTCGGTTCGGACCCGGCCTCGCGCAATTTCCGGGTGCGCGACCTGGCCTTACCCAGCGGTGTAGACGAATCTCGCTTTGCTCGCCGCCGCACCGCGCTGGAAGCGGTGAACGAGTACTTCGCCAAGAAGGACAAGTCCGACGCGGTCGCCGCGATGAACACCTTCTACGAGCGAGCCTACAGCCTGATTAGCGCCAAAGAGGCCCGCGAAGCGTTCAACATCGACGCGGCACCCGCCGCCCTTCGCGACGAGTACGGCCGCAATCAGGCCGGTCAGCGTATGCTCATGGCCCGTCGTTTGGCGGCGGCCGGCGTGCGTCTGGTTACGCTCACCTATGGCGGTTGGGACCACCACACGAACATCACGCCGGGTATGCGCAACTTGATGCCGGCGTTGGATCAAGCGCTGGCGGCCCTGATTCGCGACCTTGACCGCACCGGTCTGTTGAGCGAAACGCTGGTGATGGTGTCCAGCGAGTTCGGCCGTACGCCCAAGATCAACAACACCGCGGGCCGCGACCACTGGCCGAAGGTCTTTAGCGTGATGCTGGCCGGCGGCGGCATTAAGGGCGGAGTGATCTACGGCGCTTCGGACTCCACCGCTTCGGAGCCGGAAAGCGATCCGGTGTATCCGCAAGACCTGATGACGACCGTCTATCACCAGATGGGCATCATCGCCGACAAGGAGTTGATGGCTCCGGGCGATCGTCCCATTGAGATCATCGATGGCGGCAAACTGTTGACGCCGCTGATCTCCTAGAAGAAACTCGAGAAAGGCGCCTCCTGGGCGGCATAGAGCCCGCCCAGGCCTGTGTGCGGTTTTTCAAACCGCGCTCTGCGCAAGAGGGCCGCTTTGCGCGTCCTCCGCGCATGCGGCTACCGTACCGCCAATCGGCGTGAGCGCAGCTTGCTCTCACTCCGATTTCGACTACCATCAAACACCAACCTCCGCGTTGTCCCGCCTGGTCTGCACGTCCGTCGCGACGCCGCATCTCACCTCCACGTAAGCCATGCGATTGATCTCACGCGCTTCGCTTTGCCTGTTCGCCGGCTTGTCTGGCGTCTTGGTGCTCCTTTCGGCTGCTCACGCGGCTCAACCGGCGCTTAGCGTCATTTCGCCGCAGGGCTTTCAACGGGGAACGGAGGCCGTGGCTACCTTCTCGGGCCAACGCCTTGGCGACGCCCAGGAAGTGATGCTGTACTCGCCAGGCGTAGAAGTGCTATCGGTCGAAGAGGTCAAGGATAATCAATTCAAAGCAAAATTGCGGATTGCGCCGGATTGCCGCTTGGGAATCCACGCCGCCCGGGTGCGCACGGCCTCGGGAGTTAGCAACTTGATGACCTTTACGGTGGGCGCCCTTCCCGAAGTGGCGGAAACCGAGCCCAATAATGACTTTGCCGCCCCTCAGCCCATTGACCTGGGCGTGACAGTCAGCGGCGTCGTCCAAAACGAAGATCAGGACTTCTTTGTGATCTCCGCCAAGAAGGGCCAGCGGATTGTCGCCGAGTTGGAAGGGCTTCGCCAAGGCCGCACCTTCTTTGATCCCTACTTGGCGATCCTCAACAGCGAACGCTTTGAGCTGGCCCGCAGCGACGACAGCGCCCTCCTGCTGCAGGATCCCGTCTGTTCGATCATCGCTCCCGAAGACGGCAATTACATCATTGAAGTTCGAGAAAGCGCCTTCGGCGGCAGCGGCGCCTGCACCTATCGCCTGCACGTGGGCGACTTCCCCCGCCCCCGCGCTGTCTATCCTGCCGGCGGCAAGCCGGGTGAAACGTTGGAAGTAACCTGGCTGGGCGATCCCGCCGGTCCTCGCAAGCAAACGATTACCCTGCCAAGCGACGTCAACGGCAATTACGACCTGTTTGCCGAAGATGAGCACGGCATTGCGCCCTCGCCTAATGTGATCCGCGTGGTGGACTTGGAGAACACCCTCGAGGCAGAACCCAATAACGACGCCGCCCACGCCACGCCCATGACTGTTCCCGGCGCCGCCAATGGCGTCATCCAAGAGGCGGGCGATGTGGACTTCTTCAAGTTCCCCGCCAAGAAGGGCCAAGTGTTTGATGTGCGGGTCTACGCCCGCAACCCGCTGCGTTCGCCCCTCGATTCCGTGCTTGTGGTGCGCCGGGCTAACGGTCGCGGCATTGGCAACAATGACGACAGCGGCGGCCCCGACAGCTATCTTCGCTTCACCGCGCCGGAAGACGAAGACGTGCTGATCGAAGTGACCGACCACCTGAAGAAAGGCGGAGACAACTACGTCTATCGGATTGAAGTGACGCCGGTCACTCCTCGCCTAACGATGACGCTTCCCGAGAAGCAGCAATACGTGGCGACCACCTTGGCCGTGCCCCGTGGCAACCGGGCTGCTCTGTTGGTTGGCGCCCAGCGCGCCGACTTCGGCGGCGAGTTAAACGTCACGGTGGAAGGCCTGCCCCAAGGCGTCGCCTTTGAAACCATGCCCATGGCCGGCAACCGCAGCGACGTGCCGGTGTTGTTCACCGCTACCGAGGATGCGCCGCTCGCGAGCGCCCTGGCCGATGTGATTGGCCGTCCCACCGACGCGAACCTCAAGGTCGAAGGCCATCTGAAACAGCGCACCATGCTTGTTCGCGGCCAGAACAATATCGACGTGTGGGGTCACGACGCCGATCGCATGGCCGCAGTGGTAATCGACGAAGTTCCCTTCAAGATCGACATTGTTCAGCCCCAGGTGCCGCTGGTGCGTAATGGTTCGATGGACTTGAAGGTTGTCGCGACGCGGAAAGAAGGCTTCAACGCCCCGATCGCTCTGCGAATGCTCTACAACCCGCCGGGCGTGGCATCCTCGGGTTCTGTGCAAATTCCCGAAGGCAAAACCGAGGCCACCATCCCTCTGACGGCGAATGCCAACGCCGAAATGCGCGATTGGAAGATCGTGGTCCTTGGTACGGCCAATATTGGGAACGGCTCGGTCGAGGTCGCATCGCAATTAGCAGACCTCAAGGTGACCGACCGCTTCTTTGACTTTGCCTTTGTGAAGGCTGCGGGCGAGCAAGGCCAGGAAACGCAAGTTGTCGTGAATATCACCAAGAAGCAAGACTGGGAAGGCCCGTGCAAAGTGGAGCTGCTTGGCCTTCCGGCCGGCGCCACCACGGAGCCTGTAGAAATCACCAAGGACGCCACCAGTCTGACCTTCAACGTGAAGCTGGCGCCCGACGCTCGCGAAGGTCGCCATCAAACGCTGGTGTGCAAAGCGGTCGTAATGCAGAACAACGAACCGATTACGCACACCCTCGGCGGCGGTGAGTTGCGCATCGACAAGCCGTTGCCACCTAAGGTGGCCGCGGCGCCCGCCCCCAAAGAAAACAAGCCCGAGCCGAAGCCGGCTGCTGAACCGCCTAAGAAGGTGCTCAGCCGCCTGGAACAGTTGCGTTTGCAAAAAGCCCAAGAGAACCAATAACCCCTGCCGCAAAGTTAGCGTACCCGTCCAATACTGCGATGAAGGAGAACGCCGTGATCCGCTCCCTCTGGATTTTCGCCGCGATGGGCGTTGCGCTCGTCAGCGGCGCGTCTGCCCACGCCAAGGCTCCCATTACCGGGATTGCTGCGTATCCGCCCGACATCAACCTGTCGTTCGCCCAGGATCGGCAAAAATTCGTCGTGGTGGCGACTCGGGAAGACGGCGTAACGCTGGATGTTACGGGCAAGTGCCAAATTGCCCTGAGCAACCCTTCGGTGGCTCGCATTGACGACGCCACACTCTACCCGGTGACCGATGGCGAGGCGACCCTCACCATTGAATATGAAGGTCACAAGGCGACCATCCCGGTCAAGGTGACCGAGTCGGGCAAGACGCTTCCCATTAGCTTCAAGACCGACGTAATGCCGGTCTTTATGCGAACGGGCTGCAACACGGGCAGTTGCCACGGCGCGGCCCGCGGGAAGGACGGCTTCGCCCTTTCGCTGTTTGGCTTTGATCCCGAGGCCGATTACTTCCGCATCACTCGTGAGCAAGGCGCTCGCCGCATCAATTTGGCGCTGCCTGCTTCGAGCTTGCTCATGGAGAAGGGCTGCGGCGACGTTCCACACACCGGCGGTAAGCGGTTTGACAAGAACTCGGAGTATTACGCCACGCTTTTGAAGTGGTTGGAAGAAGGCGCCCCAGCGGATCCCCAAGAGCCTCCGGCGTGCGTTAAGGTCGAAATCTTCCCGCCCAAGGCCGTGCTGGAAGGCGCCGACGCCACCCAGCAATTCATCGTTCGCGGCATCTACGCCGATGGCACGGATCGCGACATCACCAGTCTGACCGTGTTCATGTCGAACAACGATAACTCGGCGCCGGTGAACGAGTCGGGCCTGGTAACCGCCGCCAGCCGCGGCGAAGCGTTCATCATGGCTCGCTTTGACACTCACACCGTGGTCAGCCAGGTGATTGTGCTGCCGGCCGATCTGCAATACGAACGTCCGCCGGTGACCGGCAACTACATCGACGAGCTGGTCGGCGACAAGCTTCACAAGCTGCGCATCCTGCCCAGCGAATTGTGCACCGACGAGGAGTTCCTCCGCCGCGTGACGCTCGACATCACCGGCACGCTTCCCACGGTGCAAGAGTACGACGAATTCATGGGCGATCCCTCGCCCGATAAGCGAGCCAAGTTGATCGATCGCCTGCTTCAGCGAAAGGAGTTCTCGGAAATCTGGGCCATGAAGTGGGCCGAGTTGCTCATGATCAAATCGAGCAACCAGGTCAGCTATAAAGCGGCCTACTTGTATAACGCCTGGCTCACCGACAAGATCGCCAACAACGTGCCGCTCAACGAAATGGTGCGAGAACTGCTCTCGGCCACCGGCGGCACCTTTACCGAACCAGCCACGAACTTCTACCAGATCGAAACCGATACGCTGAAGACCGCCGAAAACGTGGCGCAGATCTTCATGGGTATTCGCACGCAGTGCGCTCAGTGTCACAACCATCCGTTCGACCGTTGGACGATGGATGACTACTACAGCTTTGCGGCGTTCTTCTCACAGATTGGCCGCAAGCGCGGTGAAGACTACCGGGAAACCATTGTCTTTGACCGTGGCGGCGGCGAAGTGCGGCACTTGGTGGGTAACCGCGTGATGAAGCCCAAGTTCCTCGGCGGCGAAGAACCCGACACCGCCGGCAAGGACCGCCGCGCTGTGCTGGCCGAGTGGCTTACCTCGCCCGAAAACCCGTTCTTCGCTCGTAACGTAAGCAACCGCATCTGGGCCCACTTCTTTGGCAAGGGCATTGTTGAGCCGGTGGACGACGTGCGTGTGAGCAACCCGCCGAGCAATCCGGAACTGCTGGACACCCTCGCCCAGAAGCTGATCGAGTACAACTACGACTTCAAAGCCCTGGTGCGCGACATTTGCAACTCGCACGCGTATCAGCGCAGCACGGTCCGCAACGAGTCGAACGCCCAGGATGAGTTGAACTTCGCCCACGGCGCGGTGCGCCGCATCCAGGCCGAAATGCTGCTCGACTGCATCAGCCAAGTGACGGAAACCAAAGACAAGTTCCGCGGCTTGCCGCTGGGCGCCCGTGCGGTGCAAATTGCCGACGGTCAAACTTCCACCTACTTCCTCACCACCTTCGGCCGTGCTACCCGGCAAACGGTGTGTGCTTGCGAAGTCAACACCGACCCGAACCTGTCGCAAGCGCTCCACTTGCTCAACGGCGACACGGCGCAGAACAAGATCTCGCAAGGCGGCTTGGTCAAGCGGCTCTTGGACGAAGGCAAGACGCCCGAGGAAGTGATCGACGCGATCTACATTCGCTGTCTGACGCGCAAGCCGACCGCCGAAGAGACCGCCAAGCTGTTGGAGGTGGTCCAGCAGTCGGCCACTCCGCAACAGGGCCTGGAAGACGTCTTCTGGGCCGTGATCAACTCGCGCGAGTTCATCTTCAACCACTAATCCGCCCACGTATTGCCGGCGCCGCGGCGAGCAAAATTCCTTTGCTTGCCCCGCCGGCCCCCCCAACCTTACGCAACCGCCCACCGTTCGACCCACCCATGCCGAACCGAACGCTTTTCCTCGTGCTGAATACGGGCCTCGCCGTGGCGGCATTCGCATTGGCGGCGCCCGCCCAAGACAAGATTACCTACGACGAGCACGTCCGACCGATTTTCCGCGAGCACTGCTTTAGCTGCCACAACACCGACGGCAAGAAGGGCGGTCTCGCGCTCGACACCTACGCCGCCACCATGGAAGGCGGCTCCAGCGGCGAGGTCGTAATCGCCGAAGAGCTCGACAGTTCACGTTTGTGGGCGTTGGTGAACCACGACGAAGAGCCGAAGATGCCTCCGATGCAGGACAAACTGCCCGAGGCCAAGCTCGCCCTGATCAAACGCTGGATCGAAGGCGGTGCTTTGGAAAACTCCGGCTCAATGGTGCAAAAGAAAAAGACCAGCAACCTGGCCTTGGCTCCCAGCGCCTCAACCGGCAAGCCGGAAGGCCCTGTGGCTATGCCCGAAGGTTTGTGGCGGCAACCGGTGGTGTACACCGCCCGTGCGGCGGCGACAACGGCGATTGCCACTAGCCCCTGGGCGCCGCTGTTGGCCGTGGCTGGCCAGCGCCAGGTGTTGTTGTATCACTCCGATACTTTTGAGCTCTTGGGCGTCCTTCCCTTCCCCGAAGGTGAAGTTCACTCGTTACGATTCAGCCGCAATGGCGCCTTGTTGCTGGCGGGCGGCGGTCGCGGCGGCCATTCGGGTTGCGCCGTGCTGTTCGACGTGAAAACCGGCCAGCGCGTTATCAAGGTGGGCGAAGAAGTCGACGCCGTCCTGGCTGCCGATATTAACCCAAGCCACACGCTGATTGCGCTCGGTGGGCCTGCTCGCATGGTGCGAATCTTCTCCACCGAAACCGGCGAGTTGCTCCACTCTATCAAGAAACACACCGACTGGGTCCAAGCGATTGAGTTCAGCCCCGACGGTGTGCTCCTGGCCACCGGCGACCGCGCGGGTGGCTTGCTTGTTTGGGAAGCCGACACCGCCCGCGAGTACCTCAACCTGACCGGCCATACGGCCGGCATCTGGGATGTAAGCTGGCGCGGCGACTCGAACGTGCTGGCCAGCGCCAGCCAAGACGGCTCCGTCAAGTTGTGGGAAATGTTCGACGGCAAGGCCATCAAGAGCTGGAACGCCCACGGCGGCGGTGTGCTGTCGGTCGCCTTCACCCACGATGGCCGCCTGGTCACCGGTGGTCGCGACAAAACCGTCAAAACCTGGAATGCCGAAGGTGGCGCCATCAAGACCTTCCCGGCCTTTGCCGAGATGGCGCTAGAAGTCACCTATACCCACGACGGCAAGCGCGTTGTGGGCGGCGACTGGACCGGCGAGATTCGCGTCTGGGACGCCGAGAGCGCTCAGCAAGTCGGAACGCTGGCCGCCAATCCGCCCACCTTGGAAATGGTGGCCAAGTCGACGGCTGAAAAAGCCGCTGCGGCGCAGGCCGAACTCGAGCCGAAGCTCGCCGCACTGGCCGAGGTCGAAAAGCAAACGGCCGCTGCCGTCACGGCTCACCAGAACGCCGTCGCTGCTCTTGCGGCTGCGGAAGACGCCGCCAAGAAGATGACCGAAGCCAAGGCCGCCGCTGATCAGCAAGTTGCGGCGATGAAGGCGGCTGAACAACAAGCCGCCACCGCATTGGCAAACGCCCAATCGGCCGCGCAGCAAGCGGCAAAAGACAAGGCTGCCGCCGACCAGGCCTACGCCGCAGCCGAGAAAGCCGCCGCCGAGGCGAAGCAAGCCGCAGAAGCTGCCGCCGCGGCCGTCAAGAAGGCGACCGAGGAGAAGGCCGCGTTAGAGCAGACCCTCGCCCAGGCGAATGAGGCCGCCAAAACCGCGCAAGAAGCTCTAGCAGCCGCCGAAGCTGAACTGAACGGGGCCGAAGATAAAGCCGCGGTGCAGCCGAAGGTGGACGCAGCCCAGGCCGCCGCCGAAAAAGCCAATGCCGATCGCGCCGCAGCCGAAAAAGCCTTCACCGAGAAGACGGCGGAACTGCAAGCGCTGACGGAAAAGGCACAAGCATCCCAGACGGCCGCCGCCACCGTCGAAACCGCCCGGGCGACCGCTCAGAAGACCGTCGAAGAAAAGGCGTCGGCGGTTAAGGCGACCGGCGAAGCGCTCACTGCCGCCCAAAAGGCGCACGAGCAGAGCAAAGCTCAAGTAGCGGAAGCCGAGAAAGCCGCACAGGCTGCCGCAACCGCACTCGCCAACGCGACGCAAGCCGCGGCCGCCGCCAAGGCGGAGGCCGAAAAGCTTGCCGCCGCCAAGGGTGAAGCCGAGAAGAAGTTGGCCGAAGTTAAAGCGGCTGCCGACGCCGCACGGGCCACGGCCGAGGCCGCCAAAGCGGCTGCCGACAAGGCGGCTGCAGAGTTAGCGGCGTTCCAACAAGCGGAAACTCAGCTTGCCCAAGCGGCTGACGCCGCCGCGCAAGCCGCCGCGCAGGCTCAAGCCGCCGCCGAGGCGGCCATCGCCGCCCAACAAGCGGCCGAGAAAGCGGCCGCCGAGAAGGCCGCCGCCGCCAAGGCGCTCGAGGCCCAACTTGCGGCGATCAAGGCGGAGTACGAAAAGATGCTCGCCGCCAAGGCCGAAGCTGATAACGCTCTCGCCGCCAAGGCCGAAGCGATGCAAGCCGCGCAGCAAGCCTTGGAAGAAGCCCAGACCGCCGCTCAGGAAGCCGCCGCCCAGCGCGATCTCTTCCGTTCGGTCTACGGCGCCAAGTAGGCAAACGCGCAGGGTGTATTGTATGCTGATGGATGTGGGCCGCCTGAACATCGGGCGGCCCACATTGCTATTCGGCTTGCACCCAGGTGCTAGCCGGCGCCGTTTTGCTCCATTGGGCAATTCATCGCGGGCGCCGCCCGAATGCGGCGCTGGGGGCCTTCGCGTTTATGTCGTCCAATACCATCTCGCCAGGGAAGCTCATTGCGTGGATCATGCTCGCGGTCCTGGTGTGGGGTGGACTGCTGGCTCTTGGCGCCTATCTCTACGGCGGGCCCCGTCAACTTCTTCGGGCCGGCATGATCTTGGGCTGTGTGATTGCGTTTCTTAGCTTCTGGGGCATTTTGCTCAAGTACCGCGCGGGGGGAGTGTAGCTGCGGCCAGCCGTGGCTTGGTCGCGTTCGCATGGCAGGGGAAATGCGGCGCACCCTCAGTCGCATTGCGGGCGGGTCCGGGTACAATAGCGGTCGCTTTGACAGTTAAATTACCGGAGCCGTTTATGATTTTTGTGATTGCCACCGTCGAAGTTGCTCCCGGCCGCCGCGAGGACTTTTTGACGGAGTTTCACCGCGTGGTTCCCTTGGTTCGGGCCGAGCAAGGCTGCATTGAGTATGGCCCCACCGTCGAAATCGAAGCTCCCTTTGCCACCCAGCCGCCGCCGCGTGAAGACGTCGTCGTGATTGTGGAAAAATGGGAAAGCCTCGATGCGCTCAAAGACCATCTAAACGCGCCCCACATGCACGAATACCGCGCGCGGGTCAAGGACCTTGTTCAGCGTGTTACGCTGCAAATTCTGGAGCCGGTCTAGTATCACAGCGGCTGGGGCGGGCCGCTTGGCGAATTTCCGCGTTCAAATCTGCTAGTTTGCCATGCGAGATCTGATCCAAGAATTGCGGCGGTCGCTGCACGCCGGGCGCGACGTCGCCTATTGCCGGCTGGTGGAAACTCGCGGCTCTACGCCGCAAAAAGCTGGCGCGCTGATGCTTGTGTTCGCCGATGGTTCTCAGGCCGGCACACTAGGAGGCGGTTGCGTTGAGGCGGAAGTCAAACGCCGTGCGCTGTCGGTGCTGGCCTCGGGTGTTCCCGAAGTCGCCAAGTTCCAACTCGACAGCGACTATGGCTGGGACGACGGCCTCATTTGCGGCGGTCGCATGCAAATACTGATCGATCCACTCACGGCCGGCGCGCGTTACGAGTATTTTGAAAAACTTGGTCAGAGCCTGGACGATGCCGCAGGCGTAACCGAAGCTATTGTCTTTGAGCCGAAGCGTCCCAACTTGCCGCTCACGGCAAGCTTCCTGTTTGACGCCGAAGGCCAGTTGCTTGCTTCGCTTCGCGGAAACGATTCGGCGGCCATTGACGATATCCGCGCCGCGCTCAAGCCGTTTTCGGAACGGCCGCGTCCCTACGCCGCGTCTGGGGTCGCCTACCTGCCCGCGTTGCCCCGGTGCCGCCTGGTGATCGTTGGCGGAGGTCACGTGGGCAAAGCCGTTGCGGCTCTGGCGGCCGATCTGGATTTTGACGTGTGGGTGATCGACGATCGCGAAGAATACGTATCGCCCGAACGCTTTCCCCAGGCGCAGCGGCGACTGTGCGGGCCCATTGGCGAAGTGCTGCGGAACCTAGAAATCACTCCCGACACGTACTGCCTCATTGTTACGCGGGGCCACAACCACGACGAAGAAGCGCTCTATCACCTGGCCGAGCGCGGCGCGCGATACGTCGGCATGATCGGCAGCCGCCGCAAAATCAAAATGATCTTTGACGACTTGCTCAACGAAGGCATTTCGGCCGAAGCGCTTTCGCGGGTGTACGCTCCCCTGGGCATCGACATCGGCTCGCAAACCGTTCCCGAGATCGCCGTCAGCATTTGCGCCGAGTTAGTCGCTCATCGCAACTTGGGCGGCCGCGTCCCTGGCCGAGCGCCGCGGATCGAAGTAGGCTAACCAACCATCTTGGCGAACAGAGAGCGGGCCATGGAACAGGTTGAGTTCTCCGCACCTCGGCTTGGGCGGTCTACGGCCAGGAGGCGGCCATGAGCTGGTGGCGCAAGTTGTTGAAGTGGGGCGGCGAAGAGGAGCCCGGCGCCCCACGTTCTCGCCGCGCGGCGTCTGTGCCCCAAACGCCCGAGCAGGAATTTCAAAGTGCAAGCGCCGCCTATGAGCGCCGTGATTCGCGGCGTGCGCTGCACCACCTGGCCGAAGCCATCGCCGCCGACCCGGCGCACCCCGAGAGGCTGCGCCTGCTTGAGGAGATTCTCTCGGCCACTAATACGTCGCCCGAGCAACTCCTGGACGAAAACGACCAAGGGTATTACGCCGCCGAGGCTCTTCGCGCGTATGCACTACACCGTAGCGGCCGAACTCCGGAGGCCCTCGAGTTGCTGTTGGCGATCACCCGCGCCAAGCCCGATGCCCACTACCTGGAGGCTTGGGCTGTCGATTGGCTAGAGGAAGCAACCTCGCTCTCGCTGCTCGACGCCGACCTGATCGGCTACCTGGCCGGCGTTGTAGTGACGCCCTTTCCCGAACACCATGCGTTAGATGATGCACGCCGGGAATGGCTCGAACGGCTGTTGGGGTTAATGGAACGCTTTCGGGCGGCGCACCCGGTCGACGCGTACTTTCGCGCGGGGTATGTCGCCCTTCTTCGCAAACTGGGGCGTTTTGACGAAGCGCTCGCCGAGGCGAACCGGCTTTATTACGATCACCCCGAGTGGCAAACCGCCGTTGCGGTGGCGAATGTAGAACGGTACCGCGGCGAACCGGAACACGCCATCGCGTGGTTTGAAACGGCGCTAAAGCACGACCCCGAGGATGTGACGGCCCGAAACGACATTGCCGACCTGTATCTGGAGCGCGCCGACTGGCGCAACGCCCTTCGATGGTATGAAGAAGTGTTACAGCGCGAGCCGCGCCACCCTTGGGCGCTTCCCTCGGCGGCCTACTGCCGCTGGAAGCTAACCCAAGACGAACAGTGGCTCAGGCAGATGGAAGGCCTGGCGGCCGGACCTCCTTCGAATGATCGCGCAGCGTCGCTCTTGAAGCTAGAGCCCGCCCGGTAGGCCCCGTCGGTAAGACGGAACCTACCCATGTGCGTCGGCTCACTTGCTCCACGTTTTCAATCCCATGTGCGTCGCTTGGTAACCCTGCGTCTACCGGGCCGACGGTAACCGCGAGCCCGTAACGACGTTCACGAGCACCACCACATTGCCTGGAAGCGGCTGCCCGCCAACCAGGTCTTGCCGACGGCGGCGAAACGCGTCCCATGCGTCTCCTCCCGCACGATGGCACGCCAGCGCCGTCAAAACCACCCTGTCTTCGCCTACCAGTTCCGACGAGAACAAGATGGCCAAATCTTCGCCAGACATGGGCTGCGCGTCGGGGCTCAGCAGCGCCCCGGCCAGCACACGCAGCGGGGCATGGTCGGCTACGTCGCTTGGCAACGTTTCGATGGCGTTTGCCACCGCGGTGCGCATCTCGCTGTCCTTGCTCGTCGCCAGCGCGGCGTAAAGCGCGACGAGCACCGTCTCCAAGTCAGATGGATTGGCCTGGAGCGTTTGAAGAACACGCTCGGCGGCGGGCTGTAGGCGTTGCTCAACCTTTTTCGCCAACGTCTGAAGCTCCGGATCGTCGGGTACGGCGCGGGCTGCTTCGGCAATCGCCCACCAGGAGCGGATCAACACGCCCGGCGACTTCGCCTCAGCCAACTTGTCGATGGCGGCGTCTCGCCATGCGATTTGCAATTCGGTTAACGTTTCTTGGTCTACTTCCCCCGTCGCCGCGCTTGCCAGCAGAGCCCACGCGCCATCGCTTAAGGCGGCGAGCGTTTCACGACGTCTTGCCGCCGCCCGAGCCTCGGCGAGACTTGCCTTACGGTCGCGCGCCCGCTTAGCCGTTGTCGCGCGCAGCGCCAGCGCTGCCGGGCTAAGTTCGCCTGCGGCCTGATCGTCGGATAAGAGCCGCACCACGTCGGCCATCCGCTGATGAGCCAGAGCAGACCCCAATACCAACAATTGGCCAGGTGCAAACCATTCGACGCGGGCGCCCTGAGCGTCCAACTCGCCACGTACGGCCTGAAGGAACGACTCGGCCTGCTGGGCAGCGCGTTCCACAACCTTTTGGGTATTGTCGCCGTTGGTCAACTCCTCTCTCGACGGCAAAGCCAGGACCGACACATCGTAGACCCACGGCATAACGCCTTCGGCCCGGCGAATCGACCAGACGTTGATCGTGTTGTTGGCGACCGTCCAATCCAAGCGCACCGGGTAAAGCGTCCAATCCAGCGCTTGTGCGAGTGTGGCGCCGCGCAGGTCAAGATAGGTGATGCGAGGCTCCTCAACATGAAGCAGCCCGGCCGCATCACGGAGACTCCCTGGCGTCACGCGCACGTCCACTTCCACGGCCTGGGCGATGACGTCCAGCACGTCAGTCACCGACTTATCGCGAATCACCAGATTCAAGCGGCGTTCCAACTGCGGCAGCGACTTGCTCCATTTTCCGCGCTGGGCGCGGTTCACGGCGTCCAAAGCGGCCAAGGCCTCCGAAGCAGTCTGCCCCGTGGACGCGCCGCGGTACAGCGCCGCCGTATCGAGGAAGTACGCCTTCAACGACTCACCACGAGCGTCTGCCAGTTTCTCTTGTCGCAGGAGCGTCTTCCCGGTTTCCAGAGCCTGGCCCGCCTCTTGAACCAGCACATTGGCATTCGTTTGGAGGGCGGCGCCGGTGTAATCTAAGTCAACCGAAGCTCCGTTTTTGGCGTCGATACTTTCGTCACGTTGTGCGCCACGGAGCAGTCCACGCACCGGCGCGGATTCTCGTGTCGCACGCCTCAAGCGTTCGGACTGCGGCGCGATCGCCAGCCAGGACTCGCGTTGCGTTCCCAGTTGCCGGTACGCCCTGTCGCTAGCCGCCGGGACCCGTTGTACCGGCATTTTCGCACCTAGATGGCTCGCCGCCATTCCGCCCGACGGCCGGTAGAACTGCTGGGTGTAGGCCGGCGCGGGGCCGCTTGAAGGAGACAAAGTTCGGGACTCTGTGTTACTGGCCCGCCCACCTTGATACGCGAAGGTGCGCAATTGCGGAAGCTCCTTCCCTGCCGGTGTCAAGAAATCGCCAAGTTGGCTTCCCAGTTCACCCGCCTTTGCCGATTCCAACGGGGCTCCGAAGAAGCCTTCCCAACACGTTCCTTCGGGCAGCGGCACAGGCGTCAGCATCCGGCGCGGCGGGCGCGGAGCGTCGCTTGTGCTTTCCGACTGTTCATCGACCGCCACAAAGCTGGTGTACTGACTCAACAATTGGTAATCGAGCGCCAGGGCCGTTACGGTCTCCTTCACGGCAGGTGAGTCCTGGTAGTAGTCCTGCTGCATCAGGTCTTCGATCTTCTGTCGAGCCCAGACCTTGGCCAGAACATCGTGTTTCGGCTCGTTCTCTGGCAGCGTAACTTCCAGCGGCCAAGACGCCGGCTCCCCTTCCACATCGCCCCGCACTGTAATCGTTGCCGCACCGCCGCCTTGGTAGCGGCCGTAGACCACAATCGGTCGTCCGGCCCAAAGTTCGGGAATACGGGCCGGATAGGTGTCCGCCACCGCAAGCGATCCCCAATCGATCTTCACGTTGGCCAGCTGCGCCCGTTGAATGCGGGTCATAACCTCTTGCGCCAGCGCCGCGGCGTCGTCTTTCAATCCCAGCTTCTTGCCCATCCCACCGCCTTGCCGCGCTACGCCGTCGATGAGGAACATATTGGGCGACGAGCCGATGCCCACCGCCCAGAATCGCACTCGGTCGCCGCAGTTCTTGCCCACGTGCTCAATGATCTCGGCCTCGTTGCCGATGTAGCCGTCGGTCAGCATAACGATGATGCGGACCCGCTCGGAATCGACGGGTTCATCAATCGCTAGCTGCACTCCCTTGAGCATTTCGGTCCCACCGCCGCCCTGCAATTGGCGCGAGAAGTTAATAGCCTGCTCCATGTTTTGGGGAGTGACGGGAACGGGCTTGGGGAAAAGTTTGTGGGTCTGGCTGGCAAAGGTAATAACTTGCACCGTGTCTTTTTCGCGGCAGAGCTTGAGCATTTCGTTCATGGCCTCGCGCACTTTCGCGGTGGGCTCGCCCGACATCGACCCGGAAACATCGCACAGGAACACCAACTCGCGCGGCGGACTCGCCTTGAGGCGCTCATCCTCTTTGGGCTGCACCATCAGCAGAAAGTACCCTTTTCCCAGCCGTGCCGCGTCGGCAGAGTGCTCGCCCGTGTGGGCCAGCATCGCCAGCGAGGGTTGGTCGCCGACCACGTCATAACGCAGGACGAAATCTTTGTTGGGTACGGAATCCGAGGGCGATAGCGTAACCGTGGCGCGGCTAGGGCCTTCGCGTTTCACTTCGGCCCGATGGCTGGTAACGGTTAGGTTCTGCACCGGTACGCCTGCATCGAGCGACACGGTCAGGCGAATGTCATGCCCGGTGCGATAACCGGGCTTGAGCACGGGCGGATTAATGCGCGAGGCGTCCGGCACGCGGGTCGTATCCGCCGCCGGAGGCGAAACTTTCTCTTGCAACTCAGCCGGGCGCGGCTGCGGCGAGGCGACAGGGTAGCCAGGACTATAGCGAGGCCCGACCACCATGGGGAAGGTAAACTCGTACTCGCCCATGTCGTAGCGTAACGGCTCAACATACGAGATTGTGACCTTCACCTCCTGACCTGGCTCTAGGTTGCCAACCGACTGCGTGAAGATATTGGGGCGTTCTTGCTCCAGAAGGGCCGCCATCTGACCTTGCGCCACGGCTTGTTCGTAGACGCGCCGGGCTTCTTCGCGTGGCTTGACAATTCCCACAATCTTGCGATCGCCCACGTTTAGGGTCATGCGATCAACGGCCGCCTCGTGCGGCAACGGAAAGACGTAAACGGCCTCGATCTTCTCTTTTGTCGGGTTGTGAAAGGTTTGCGTTACATTCACGCGAGCAAGGAATCCCGAGATTTCGGCCTGCACGTCGGTATGCTTGAGGGGACATTCGACCACGCTGCCGTCCGCTCCCGCAAACCGTAGAGCGCCTTGGGTGACCGCCTTCTCCAAGTCGGTAAAGAACGTCTGCATGGCGGCGTCTTCGCCCCCATTTCCTTCAGCGGCCCGAAGCGGCGCCAGCGGCCCGTCTTGCGGCGGCCACGTCAGGACGAGAGCGGCCATGACCGCGGCCGCCAAGAGGTTTCCCCAGAACAATGGACGACGACGCGCCATGACAAAGCTCCTTCAACAAAAGGCGACAACACCCCAAGAGTGGAGAACGGCTTCCCTCACTGAGACGAGGCCCGCCATCGGATGGATTTCGTTAGCGCGCGTATTTGTCGCCGCTCAACACTTCGTGGCATAATGGGGGATCTTGGTCGGCGCGTGCCGGCCGGGTTTGTTTCCTCGATGCCTGGATTGACACCATGAAACGCACCCTCGTTGGCCTACTTGTCACCATTTTCGCCGGTTCGCTGGGCCTTGCTCCGTCGGGCTTGGCGCAAGAGAGCCAAGGACCTTTGATCACCAAGGAGCGAATCGACCTGAACCTGCGCGGGGCGGCAATCATCATCACATCGGCGATCGCCAAGGCCAAGGAAATGAACGTTCCCGTGAATATTGCGGTGGTCGATCACGGCGGGCACTTAATCGCCTTCGCCCGCATGGATGGCGCTCGCCCCGGCAGTGGCTACACCGCCCAAACCAAGGCGCAAGCGGCCGCCACTTTCCGCCGCGCTACCGGCCCGCTTCCGCCCGATGGCGATCCGAACTTGCTGCTCAACTTCAGCCTGCAAAACGCAGCCGTGGCGAACGGTGGACGGTTTACGTCGCTCAAAGGGGGCGTGCCGGTCGTGGTCGATGATCAGGTGATCGCCGCGGTTGGCGTCGGCGGCGGCACGGGCGAACAGGACGCCGAGATCGCCGAGGCGGGAATCAACGCCTTCCTCGAACAACTGGCGAAAGAAGCCCAGAAGTAATCATTTTCTCGCGTCGCGGGGTTGGAGCCTTGCCCCCGAGCGGCGAAACCGTCGCCGCTCGGGCCTTTGCCCCTCGTCGACGGATCGCCAGGGGCAAGGCCACTGCAGATGCCCCTCGGACGGAACACCCCCCAAAGAGTGCGGGATTTGCGCGAAAGCGCTGTCGCCCTTGGCGGCCCGCAACCGTACAATAAGCATCTTTGCTGCGGCCCCGCACTTTCTTTGGCAACCGATCATGGGTTCCTGGTCGCGTCGGATACCATTCCGAGTAGACATCGCCGGCGTTATCGAGATCATGGGCTCGTCGCTTTACAGCCGGCCCGATACGCCCGTCCGTGAACTAATCCAAAACGCCCACGATGCGGTGGTGCGGCGGCGCAAACGCGACCTGACCTATCAGGGCCGCATCGACATCGAACAAGACGCCCAAGCGCACACCTTGCGTTTCTCTGACGATGGCGTGGGGTTGTCGCCCGCCGAAGCCGAACACTACTTGGGCGCCTTGGGAATTGGCATTACCGGCCTGATCAAGCGGGGCCGTCCGATTCAGTCGCTCGATGAAGTCGCCGCCGAAGTGACCGATGTGTATGAGCGGTCCAGCGGCGTGGGCGACGACTTGATCGGACAATTTGGCGTCGGTCTGTTCAGCGCCTTCATGCTGGCGGAGCGGGTCACGGTCGAAAGCCGCAAGATCGACTGTGACGAGGCCGTCCGGTGGGAAGCAGGCCCCGGGTCCGACATCCTTCTTTCTAGCAGCGACCGTACCGAGCCAGGCGCTACCGTCACCCTGCACCTGAAGCCGGCGCACTATGCACTTGCCGAGCAGGAAACGCTGCTTGAAGCGGCCATCCGAGAGTTCGCCGATTTTCTCCCCGTTCCGATCTACCTCAACCGAAGCAATCAACGGGTCAATGTGATCAACGTGGCGTGGTTTGATCCTACGCCCGATCGCGAAGCCGTCGAACTTGAGCTAGAAGGCTATTTTCACGAAACGCCGCTCGATGTGATCCACCTTCGGCAAGAGAGGCCCGTTTCCGTCGCAGGGGCGTTGTACATTTCGCCCCAGCGTACGCCCGGCTTCGCCGACGAACCGACGGTGGCCGTGACCGTGCGGCGGATGGTCATCTCGCGCAAGATTCGGGATCTTTTGCCGCCGTGGGCCTCGTTCTTTCGCGGCGTGTTGGAACTGCACGAGTGTTCGCCCACCGCCAGCCGCGAGGACCTGGTGCGCGACGAGCGATTCTTCCAGGTGAAGCGGGTCCTCGAGCAGCGGCTCTACGAATACTTTGAGAACCTTGCCGAAACCGAACCCACCAAGTTGGAGTCGATCATCGCCTGGCATCGCTATACCTTGGCGGGATCGGCCTTGCACGACGCGCGGTTGCGGGCGCTTTTGCGAAAGACGTATCGATTGCCCACCTCGCAGGGGCAGCTTACGTTTGAAGAAATTGTGGAGCGCAGCGAGGCCGATCCACTGTTCGAATCCGACGCCGACCGCGTGATCTGGTACAACACCGACCGTCGCCAGGAACGCTGGGTCAATGAACTTTTTCACGGCTATAGCGCTCCCTGCGTCCATACCTTGCGGAGCTTTGAGGAATCGCTGCTCGCCGCGTGGATCGCCGACGAGCACGAACGGGGAACGTCGGGCGTGATTGACCTGCGAACCGCCAGCCCCAGCGCACCGGGGTTCGCCTCGTCGGTGCTAGGCATTCACGACGTGGAGGACGCGCCCGACGAATGGCGCGAGTTCCTGTCGGCGACCGACGCCCGCATTCTGGTCGCCTCGTTCCAGTCGCAGCAGCCCGTCATGGCGTTCCTGAACGAACGTTATGAGTTGTCCAAGACGTTTGAAGATTTGAAGAAGGATGGCGCGGTTCCCGCCGGTTTCCAGCGTCTGATCGACCAGCATTTCGCGGACGAACCGCCGCAAAAAAACGAAGTGGTGCTGAATCGGAATCATCGCCTGGTGGGCCGAGCGCTTTCGCAATCGGTCCGGCACCCTTTGGCCAGCGTGCTGCGGTTGTTGGTGCTTAATGCGCTTAACGCCGCCGGGGCGGCGATTCCGCGGGCCGCGCAGTTGCAACAGACGGACGACCTGGATTGGATCGCCGAAGCACTCTGGGGGCGCGATCGGTAATAGAAGGAACTTCAAGCTAACGATCCGCATCGCCCCGCCAAGGCCCGACCGGGCGTTGGGGCGGCCTACGGCATACGTCCCCCAATCTGCCGAACCTTCGCTGGGAAATACAATGAAATAATCACGCGGCAGGCTCCGCCATGTGTACTATCTGCACCGGCGGGCTTGGCCGCGCTAACAAGTAGGACACCAACCGAAACGAACAGGACGGAGCGATGCAGAAAATTTCGGTCGCCGAAGCGAGAAAGAAATCGGCCATTGGACAACAGGTTCGCGTGCAGGCGTGGGTTCGCACGCGGCGAGATTCGAAGGGAGGCTTCTCCTTTATCGAACTGAACGACGGAAGCTGCCTGGCGAACGTGCAAGTCATCGCCGACAAATCGCTTCCTAACTACGAAAGCGAAGTGCAAAAGCTGGGGCCCGGGTGTAGTGTTACTGTCGAAGGCGAAGTGAAAGCGTCGCAAGGGCAGGGTCAAGACACCGAGATCGCCGCGGCGCGAGTCGTCGTACATGGATGGGCCGATCCGCAGGAATATCCGCTCCAGAAAAAACGGCACTCGTTGGAGAAACTGCGTGAATGGGCGCATCTTCGGCCGCGAACCAACACGTTCGGCGCCGTCATGCGGGTGCGGAACTGTGTAAGCCGGTCGATCCACAACTTCTTCCAAGAAGAAGGCTTCCTCTACGTCCATACGCCCATTATCACGGCCAGCGACGCCGAAGGCGCCGGCGAGATGTTCCGCGTCACGACGCTGAACTTGGAGCAATTGCCGAAGAAGGACGGCAAGGTGGACTACTCCCTGGACTTCTTTGACCGTCCCACGTTCCTCACGGTAAGCGGCCAATTGGAGGCAGAGATTTTCGCCTGCGCGCTGGGGAAGGTGTACACCTTTGGGCCCACCTTCCGCGCCGAAAACTCGAACACCTCAAGGCACTTGGCCGAGTTCTGGATGGTGGAACCGGAAATGGCGTTCTACGAACTGCCCGACAACATGGACCTGGCCGAGCGGTTTCTGAAACGCATCTTCCGCGACGCGTTGGAACAGTGCCCCGACGACATGAAGTTCTTCAACGAATGGGTCGACAAGTCGACGATCGATACGTTGGAGCGCATTATCAACAGCGACTTTGAACGCCTTTCGTACACCGAAGCAATTAAGATCCTGGAGTCCAGCGGCGAAAAGTTTGAGTTCCCCGTGGCGTGGGGAAATGATCTTCAGTCGGAGCACGAACGCTACCTGACGGAAAAGAAATTCCAGAAACCGGTGATCCTCTACGACTACCCGCGGGCCATCAAAGCGTTCTACATGCGCGCCAACGACGATGGAAAGACCGTCCGCGCCATGGACGTCCTTGTGCCCAAGGTAGGCGAGATCATCGGCGGCAGCCAACGCGAAGAGCGTCTTGATGTGCTCGAGTCCCGTATGCAAGAGATGGGACTCGATCCAGCCAATTACTGGTGGTATCTGGAGCTTCGCAAGTTCGGCACCGTGCCTCATTCGGGTTTTGGTCTGGGGCTGGAGCGCGCCGTGCAGTTCATCACCGGCATGGCGAACATTCGCGATGTCATTCCCTTCCCGCGCACGCCCGGCAACGCCGAGTTTTAGACGGCCCGCCCGTGGCGCATTAGCACACGAGATGCGACCGACATCCACCACCAAGGCCCTTCGCCAAACGTAACGTTCGGCCGGTCTAGTTTGGTTGGCGCGGCGGCGTCAATCGGTCCCGTCGCATGGACGGGACCAATCAGGGCGGCTTTGCCGATGGCGGAACTCGGATGCGGTGATGGACTGCGCGCAAGCCGACGTCGCCTGGCGCCGCACCCGAGGACGCCGGCAGACGCTTCACGGTTACGACTTCTTGCTTGTCTTAACGTGCACGTCGGTCAGAAACTGCCCCACGTTCTTGCTGTCGCACTCGGGGCATTTGGGCGGTCCGTGGCGATCGTGCTCTTCGAACGACTCCTCCACTTCGAAGTGGTGGCCGCAATCGTGGCATTCGTACTCGTAAAGCGCCATCACCATCCTCCTTTCGTGGAACAAGGCAAACCTATCCGTCTACGCCCGCGCCAGATTCACGCAAACAAATTCCGTGCCGATCTTAAATCGCCAGGCAAGGTTGACGATCGAAGCGGCACGGCCGGCTAAGCGATCCATTCCGTTTGTTCTGTTCGCCCGCCGGGAAGGTGGGATAAACTCCATTGGATTGAGTTGCCCAGCCTACCTGCATGTCCTAAGCTATCGTGCATGGATTTATCTGCGGGCTACGGCGAGAGGCTGGGCAGGGACGTTCCCTGCGACTCGCGCGCGTCCAGCAAGTTCCTCCCCTGGCGGCTTCCCCAGCCGCGGTATGGCAGCATGGCTCTTCCACATTCGCTCCGCGTTTTGGCGTGTTTGCTCCTGCCCGTGGCGTGGCTGGCGCTTTCGGGGTGTAACAAGACGGTCGAGCAGCCAGCGCCGACAGTGCAATTAATGTCGCCCGAGGAGTTACGCGCCGAACTAGACGAGGTCATTGACTTCACCCACCATAATCGGCGTCTGAACACGCGTGACCACGCCGCATGGCAAGTGCTACACGGCATTGTGGCGTACGAGAACGAATTCCAGATTCGTCACGGCGATACCAATGTCTACGCGGTGCCCTATCTGCTTGAGGGCGGCGCGCTCAAGGGCTGGGTCATGGAGCCGGGCGATTTGCTCCCGTCGACCGGGCGCCGCGGGCTGCGGGCCGTGGTGCAACCGGGCTCCAAAGAAGGACAAGGGCACTATGATCAATGGCTTGGCTATCTGTCGCAATGCGCCCTCGAACCCGACCGCGTTATTCGGGTAGGCGACGAGGAGTTCACCGTTGCCGATTACGTTGCGCAGATCGAATGGGATGTGCCGCGCAATCCGACGCGCGAGTATAGCTGGACGCTGATGGCTCTTACGTCGTACCGCCCCACGGACTATACGTGGGTGGCGTCGGATGGAAAGACATGGAGCATTGAACAACTCGTGCAAATCGAAGTGGAAAACGGCCTGGAAGGCGCAGCGTGCGGCGGCTCTCACCGCCTGACCGGGCTGACCATGGCGCTGAACCATCGCTTGGCCGAAGGACGCCCGCTTACCGGCGGGTGGAAGATGGCCGACGACTTCATCCGCAACGCCGTCGAGCTTGCCCGCAAATATCAGAATGCCGACGGCAGCTTCTCGTCGAACTATTTCATGCGTCCCGGGACCTCGCCCGACTTGGCGACGTCGTTAAGCACCACCGGGCATACGCTGGAATTCCTCACGTACGCCCTAACCGACGACGAGCTGCGCCAGGAGTGGGTGCAACGGGCAGTGCAGCGGCTATGTGAGATGTTCCGCAGCACGCAAGATTACCCGCTGGAATGCGGAGGGCTGTATCACTCGGCTCGCGGGCTGATCGTCTATCGCGAACGAATGTTCGGCGAACGCTCGTACGACCTTACCGCGCGCACGGCCAACGCCCAGTAGCGTCGCCCTTTACAAGCCCATGTTCGCCGGTCGGCGTTCCCGCCGACTCGCAGCCAGTTACCGGCTGCGGCGGAAGCCGCCCAACTTCCGCCACAGCTTCTTGGTTGAAATCTAATCCATCTTCTTGCCGGCGTTGTCTTGCAACGAAACCGGCTTCACGTGCATGAGCTCGGCCAACACTTCCTTGACCACCGAGGCGGGAATGGCGTAGCTGGCCACTCGGCCCGCGCGAGCGATGTTCACTCCCACCGCATGCCCGTTCAGGTCAACAACCGGGCCACCGCATTCGTGCGGTTGCAAGATCGTATCGTGTTGAAAGACCGAGGGGAACCCAGCGCGGCGACGGCTCAACTCGCCGCCCAGTTGATTCTGGAACTCGTGCCGGTTGACCTCACCCGGTTCGCTCATCGGTCCTAGGGTGGCTTCAATCTTGAGGCTTTCTTCCCCGCGCCGAATCATTAACGTCACCGTGTCGCCGGGTTGGAACTGGCTAATGCGTTGAATGAGCGCCTCGCGGCTTTTGATTTCTTCGTCGTTGCAACCGACAATCACATCGCCAACTTGCAGGTTGGCCTGTTCCGCGCCGCTTCCCGGCATGATTTCATCAATCCGGGCGCCTTCCTCCGACTGAGCCAAGAGCACGCCCAGGATCGGACGCGGAGCAGCAATCGACCGCGGTGCAGCGCTGATCACCCCAATCGACACCGGCTGTTCCGACAGCCCGGGGGTCGCCAACCAGCTACCGACCGGCGTTTCGCTCTGATCGGTCCACACCACCGGCGTCAGATTGTCGGCGTCGATCTTCAACAGCGCCAAATCGTGTCGCTTATTGACGCCAACCACTTCCGCGTCAAAGCGGCGGTTGTCGTGCAGTTTGCACACAATGTCGCCATGCAGGTCGCTGGCCTTGGTCAGAATGTACCCGTTCGCCGCAACGACCGTGCCTAGCGCCACGACATCATGATCGCAAAGGACTTCGACGGTGCTCTTGGCGGGATTAGCCACCACTTCTCGAAAGGCGCTGACCACCGAAGAATGCCGACGTTCGTAACGGCTAGCCGGCCGGTCGCGCCGAAAGCGATTGAGCAACCACTGCTGGGCCATCTCGAGATTGCCGCGCGGTCGCGCTTGCTCGCGCGCCCCTTCATTGGGCGACTGAGCAAGAGCGGGTGTGGCGGCCGACACGAACGCCCAAGCCCACAGGACGAGCCAAGGCGTAGAGAAGCGGGTCGCTCGGGGCTTCATGAGCAATCCTTTCACAGGCATCGAAGAGGATAGTAGGGCATCACCGGCAAGCGAGGCGCAATTGTCCATCGCCATCGCCAGATGAGGAAAAGCATGGGTTTTATTCGCGACGGCCAATTTCAATTTCCAACTCGACCGTCGTCTCTTGGCCATCAACCAGACGCCGCACTTCAACCTTCACTTTTTGACCAGGCCGGGTTCCCTGCACCCGGCGAGCTAAAGAAGCAAAGTTGGTAACTGTTTCTCCACCGAACTTGACGATTACATCACCTACCTGAACGCCCGCCTTTTCTGCAGGCGAACCCGAGTAGACCTGGACAATGCGGGCCTCTTGCGAGTCGGGATCGCCCATTACGCCAATGTAAGGGCCGCCGCTGCCCAGCGGAACGCCCCAAGCCTCTCCAGCCGCCAAACGATCCCAGTTCTCCTTGTAGACATTGACGGGCACATGGATGTTGGCCGTCAAAGGCCCGCCAATACGGCTGTGAATGGCGATGACGCGCCCCTGCATATCGAACAAGGGGCCGCCCGAGTCGCCGCCGACCAAGGTGCAGTCGGTGCGAATGGCGTCGTCTTCCACGTCCAAAATCCGCCCTAACCGAAGCACGGGGCGCCGACCTGACTCAAACCCGCCGGGGTGCCCCAGCGCTAGCACCCACTGACCGCGCTTGAGTTTCGACGAGTCCCCCATTTCCACAGCCGGAAAGTCGCCCTGATCGGTAATCTCCATCAAGCCCGAGTCAATGGACGCGTCCATTCCCAAGGTGCGTCCTCGCACCGCGGTCCCATCGTGCAAGATAAAGATGGCGCCGCGATCGGGCTGCCCGTTCACGTGGCCCGCCGTTAGCACGTAGTTGTCTTTAACAATGACCCCACTTCCATGCGCCGGCCCCACACGCACCCCCACCGTGCTTTTCTGCAGGCGGTCGATCAATCGCTGCACGTGGTCCTGCATCGCCCGCAAGTCGGCCACCGTCTCGGGCGCTCCGCCGTCAAAGATTCTCTGGAGCCGCGGGTCAAGCGTTGGAATCTCGGCGTTGGCCTCTTGGGCGGACGCCGGTTCGTCCGCCACCGCCGGCATGGGCCCAGCAGCTAGCAACCCGGCAAACAGCAACAATAACGACATAAGAACCGCGCGAGCGGTGGAAGGACCAAGGACCGTCAAGGAGCATCTCCTTACAGTAATATGACGATGACGCGGGAACCCGCGCAATGGTCGAGGCAGGATAGTTGCATCATAATGGATTTCGACGAGGGATGCGCAATTTTGGTTCCAACTAGTTGAAAATGAACGAGTTGGGCAAATCGGACATTTTGGGGCCATGCGCTCGGTGCTGGTGCTGGCACACCTCGGGAGATCAGGAATTTTCGCGAAAGCAGGCCAAAATTGACGACCAAACTGATTTTGGGATGCGGCTACCTGGGGTCGCGCGTCGCCCAGCGTTGGCTGCAGGAAAACCATACGGTGTACGCGGTAACGCGATCGCCGGAGCGCGCCCGTGAACTGCACAACCGCGGCCTTCTTCCGCTGGTTGCCGACGTGACCGTTCCCGAGTCGCTGCGTGAACTGCCACGCGCCGACACGGTCCTGTTTGCCGTAGGTTATGACCGCACGGCGGCTCCCTCGATTACCGAAGTGTACGTCGAAGGTCTGCGGCATGTTCTGGCGGCCCTTCCAGCGAACACCGGCCGCTTCCTTTACATCAGTTCCACCGGGGTGTATGGCCAATCGGCCGGCGAATGGGTCGACGAAACCTCGCCTTGCGAGCCAACCCGCGAAGGGGGAAAAGCATGTCTGGAAGCCGAACGGCTGCTCGATCAGCATCCTTTGGGCGAGCGGGCCGTGATTTTGCGATTGGGCGGACTTTACGGCCCTGGCCGTGTTCCACGGCGGGCCGACCTGGAAGCAGGCCGCCCCATTGCGGCTCCGGAGCATGGCTACCTGAACCTGATTCACGTTGACGATGCGGCCACCGTCGTGCTGGCTGCCGAACGCCAAGCGCAAGGACGAACGCGGTTGAATGTGACCGATGGCCATCCGGTATTACGAGGCGATTATTTTCGGGAATTGACTCGCCTGGTGAATGCTCCGCCGCCCCAGTTCGTCGCGCCAAGCGGCCCTCGCGCAGAGCGGGCCACAACCGACAAGCGCGTCTCGAACCGCAAACTGGTGGAGGAGCTGGGCGTCACGTTCGCCTACCCCACCTATCGCGAGGGGCTAGCGGCGGTATTCGCCAGTGAGTAAGCTCGCCAAAGAATCCAACCCCACGTCGTGGGAGAAGTTGCGACCATGGAGCCAATAACCATTCGCCTTCGCGACGACGGCCCGATGGTAATTCACGGACCCGTGCGCGTGGTGGACGCTGAGGGTCGTGAATTTCCCCTGCCCACCGACAAACCGGTGGTCGCCCTGTGCCGGTGCGGACACTCGGCCAAGAAACCGTTTTGCGACGGCGCCCATAAGACGTGTGGTTTTGTTGCCCACGAGCGTGCACCGAACTCGCCATGAAAACCTGCCGCCTCTCTTGCTTTGTGCCCCTTGTCGTCATGATGGGAAGCCTGGCGTTGCCAATCATCGCCGCCGCCCAAGACCCCGGCGCCCAGCCGGCGACCAATCGCTGGGAACCCGCCATTCGCGAGTTTGAGGCGCAAGACGCGCAGAACCCGCCTCAACCCGGCGGCGTGGTCTTTGTGGGGAGTTCCAGCATTCGCATGTGGAATCTGAAGGAGAGTTTTCCCGACCTGGATGCGCTCAATCGGGGATTCGGTGGGTCACAACTGAGCGATGTCGTCGAGTTTGCCGACCGCATCATTCTGCCCTACAAGCCGCGGCTGGTGATCGTTTACGCCGGCGATAACGACTTGGCCGCGAATAAACCCCCGGAGCGCGTAGTGGCTGACTATCGCCGCCTGGTGAAGCAGATCCACGAAAAACTACCAGAAACACGAATCGCGTTTATCGGAGTGAAACCGAGCATAAGCCGATGGCGTTTAATCGAGCAGGTGCGTGAGGTCAATCGCACGGTTGCAGCCATCGCCGCCGAAGACGAACGCCTGGAGTTCATCGATATTGAACCTTCCATGCTTGGCGAAGACGGGCAGCCGCGCAAGGAGCTGTTTCTGGCCGACGGCCTTCACTTGAACGCTGCCGGCTACGAGGTCTGGACCAAGTTGGTCCGGCCCGTGCTGGCGCCTTCGCGCTAACGCCCTTCGTGCGGCGCCGCGTTGTTCGTCAATCCGTTGATGTAGGGAATTGCAGGAGAGAATTGGGCGGCAATAGCTTGTCGCCTTGTCTAAGGAATGAGTATGCAGGAGTTTGAAATTGCGCAGGAGGCCGCTCGGGCCGCCGGCGAGGTGCTTCGCCGTTATTTCCATCCCCAAACGCTGTCTCGCGCCAAAGAGGAAGGCGCCGCAACGTACAACCTTGTGACCGACGCCGATCTCGAGGCGGAGCGCACCATTGTAGAAGTCCTAAGGAAGGCGTTTCCAAGCGACGCCGTGCTAGGCGAGGAATCCCACCGCGACGATGTCGACGCTCCGCGGCTCTGGATTGTCGATCCTTTGGACGGCACCAACAATTTCGCCCACCGTATTCCGCACTTTGCGATTTCGATTGCTTTCTACGAAGAAGGCCAAGCCCGTTGTGGCGTGATCTACAATCCGGTGCGGAATGACTGGTTTCTGGCCCAGCGGGGTCAAGGCGCCTTCTACAATGGCGAGCGTGTGCAGGTGTCGCCCGCCGAGCGCTTAGACCAGATTCTGATCGGGGTGGGCTTCTACTACGATCGCGGCGCCATGATGGAAGCCACGCTGGCGGCCATTCGCGACTTGTTCCGCCAGAATATTCACGGCGTCCGCCGCTTTGGCACCGCGTCGCTCGATTTGGCCCATGTGGGCTGCGGCATGTATGGGGCGTACTTCGAATATACGCTCTCGCCGTGGGACTTCGCCGCCGGCGCCTTGTTTGTTGAAGAGGCGGGCGGGCGAGTCACCACAGCGCGCGGCGAGCCGCTCCCCCGGAAGCCCACGAGCATTTTGGCGAGTAACGACAAAGTTCACGACGCGGTTCTGGAATTCGTTCGCCGCCATCATCTCTAACGCCGCAGGGACGATGTCGGAACCGCTCGTCATTCTGGGCGCCAGCGCGCGGGCCGCCGCGTTCTCCGCTCTTCGCGCGGGCCTGCTCCCGTGGTCGGCCGACCTATTCGCCGACGCCGACTTGGCGCGGCGCTGCCCCGCGCGACGCGTCTCCAACTATCCGCACGGTTTGGTGGAGGCCGCGTTCGATGCGCCGGCTGGACCTTGGATGTACACCGGCGCTCTCGAAAACCACCCAGATTTGGTGGATCACATTGCCGCCACGCGCCCTCTGCTTGGCAACCCCGGCGAGGTGCTGCGGCAAGTTCGCAACCCTTGGCTTGTACGCGAAGCCCTTCTTGCCGAGGGTCTGCCGTGTCCGATGCTCCACACCCAACGAGCCCATCTACCGCCGGGACGATGGCTGCGCAAGCCACTCCACTCGGCTGGCGGCGCCCGCATCGAATTGTTGGAGATCAGCGATCGATCGCACAGCGAGCATGAGCCGCCTGGCGACCTTACGGCGGCAAGCAGGTATTACCAGCAGTACATCGAGGGAACGCCGTTTTCGGGCGTGTTCATCGCTGCGGGAGGAGGGGCGTTTCTCTTAGGCGTAACGCGGCAATGGGTTGGCGCTCCATGGTGCGGCGCGCGCGGGTTTCAGTACGCCGGCTCCCTTGGCCCGGTGGCTCTCAGCGCCGTAAAGCGACAAGCTTGGGAGCGTTTGGGAAATTGCCTGGCGCGGCGGTTTTCGCTGGTTGGGCTAGTGGGCGTCGATGTCGTGATCAATGCGCAGGGGATCTATCCGGTAGAGGTCAACCCACGTTACACGGCCTCGGTTGAAGTGCTGGAACGTGGGCTGAATATCGCCGCTTTAACGCTGCACATGGCCGCTTGCCGCGAGGGGCGTCTTCCTCAACTGCGTCTGCCCGCAACCACCCGATTTTTCGGCAAGGCGATTCTTTACGCGCGGGCCGATGGGCGGGGAAGCGAGCCGTTCTGGCAGTTCGTCGAACGCTCCGACCACGATGCTCCTTGGCCGGTCGCCGCCGATTTGCCACATCGCGGCGAGCCCCTCCTTGCCGGACGCCCCGCGCTTACCCTCTTTGCCGACGGGACCAGCGAAGCCGAAGTCGAACAACGTTTGCAACACCAAGCCAAGCAGGTCTTCGCGCTGCTGGATGAAAAGTCGTTTGGACTCAACGCTCTCTAACTATCAGCGTTGGCCTCGTCTTCATTCTCCACGCTTTCCCCGGCGGCATTGGGCATCCAGCGGCGCCCCGCCAACTTGGGCTCGTAATCCACGTGCCCAGCCAGCCGCGCCACTTCCTTCATGGCCCGCACGATGAGGGCCTTGGCGGCCTCGCGATCGTTCCCAGTGTCGGTGTATTCGGTAACGTCGATCGGTTCGCCAAACCGCACCTTAACGCGCGCCCGCCGTACGAAGGGGCTCCAGGCATGCTTGCCGTCATACGGCGCGCCCTCGATATAGCAGGGGATGATGGGCGCCTTGGCGCGGATAGCCACCAGCGCCGCGCCGGGACGAATGGGCAACAGAAACTCATCGGTCACATTGATTCGCCCCTCGGGGAACATTCCCACTAAGCCGCCTTCCTGCGCATAACGAATCGCCGCTTTGGTCGCCCGCGTGTCGGCGCCGGCCCGCTGGGTGGGAATCGCCTCGGTCTGGCGCAAAAACCAACCTGCAACCGGCATGGCAAAATACTCGGCGGCGACCATCCAATGCACCGGCTCCCCCGCCAAGAGCTGAATGAAGAAAGGGTCGACCGAACTACGGTGATTGGCGACGATCACCGCACCCTGCCCTTTCTCGCGAGGCAGCCGAGGGGGCAGGTCGGCCCGCCACAAGAGACGCACCAGCAGCACGTCGAGATAGAACAAGACGGTTTGGGTCGGCGTGTACGGGCTTCGCCAAAACAGCCACCCCACCCAAAGCCCAAGGGCCGCCAACCCCACGAGCAGGAATCCCCAAGCGATCGTTTGTGGCAACATGCAATTGGCCCGTTGGACAACGCTATTGATTCAAGCGGGCCATTTGCTCCGCAATCCAATTATTCAAATCATCCCAATCCACCGGTGGCAGATCGCACAGATCGGGACGTAGCCGCTCGGCGCCCTTCACATAAATGTGGCGAATCTCGCGTTGTGACTTTTCGGTGTTCCAATGCACCAGCACGCGAATACACCGCTTAAGCGACCCGGGAACCGAAATTTCATGCGTACACAGCAGCGGCACATCCAGCCACCCCAATTGCCGGGCGGCGAGCGCAGGAAACTCGGCGTCCAGATCCTGGGTCGTGGTAAAGATGACACTGGCGACATCTTCGGAGCGAATGCCATTGGTCCGAATCACTAACGCCAACAACTGCCGCGTGGCGGTCAAAATCGCATCGCGGGAATTTTCGTCGGCGGTGGTCGCCCCCCGAACGCCGCGACACCACATAACTTGCTCCCAGGAATAAAGGGCCGAGGTCACGAACAACGGTAGGTTAAGATACAACGTCCCACGTCGCCCTGGTAGTAGCGCCAGGAAGAAGCCCACGGCGTCCTTCTTCCCCCACCCTGGTCCAGCCCGCGCTTGCACCACGATCGACGGCTGCTGTTCGTCTTGTCATCTCGGCATGGCCGACGGCCTTTCTCCTACTCGCCGCGGCCCGTCCGAAAGTTCTTCGAAAAAATTTTCGACCAGCGCGAACCATTTCTCGAACCGGCCCGTATGTCTACTTTGTCCGACGAAGGGACAACGGAAGCCAAAAACAAGCTTCCAAAAAAGTCGCAAAAGCGACGAACCTTTTTCGGAAACCCAGCGTAAACAACCCTGGGTCGTCAAGGACGAGAGGACAAGGAAGCGAGAGCCAAGCAGCTCTCAAAAAAACTTCCCGCAAGTCCAATCAGCCCCCTTGACTCACTGAGGTGAAGAGAATTAAGATTCCCTTCACTTCAACCGGCCAAAACGCCCATTCGCCAGCGAATCTTAAAAACTTCGCCGGCAAGGAAAAAACTCAAAGAGGCGTTGACAGTCGGCCGACTTACCGTAGAATTGGTAGTCTTGCAAGCAAAAACATTGCGAGACAATTGATCCTTGACAATTTGGTTGGTGACTTTCCGTCAAACACTAGCCGTGTGGGACTGTGATCTCCAGGCTGTGGTTGACTCTTCGGGGTCGACGACAACTGGAACAAATACCTCAATTGGCTAATTAACTTTGACGGCCAAACCTTCGGGAGAGGCAGTCAAAGGAAGCTTATAATCAATTGAAGGGTTTGATCCTG
>CAYWIS010000015.1:22476-50683 GCA_964458385.1 uncultured Pirellulaceae bacterium | reverse complement strand
CTTGGAGTACTTGGAAGAGTCGCTGGGGAATTCGGCCGTGGCCACGCCCGACGCTCCGACGTCAGCCGCCGCGGCATCCGACTAAGAAGCGTTAAAAAAAAACGACCCATCGCCAGCAGCGCCCGACATCCAGCGGGGTCTCCTGGAGTTAATGGATGCTCCGCTGCCAGGCGGGGGATCGATGCTCATTCCTAGCGGCGCCGTTCTGCTCACCGATGACGGCCGCGGCGTCGCGGCTGAGGTGGCGCATCGACTGGCTGACTTTGGTCAAGAAACAATCCTGATCCGCCATCGTCGCAGCCCGCAGGATCAAGACGGCGATGGCGTGTTCTATGGTGATCTTACTGACGAAGCTTCGGTGGTCGATCTGGCCACTCGGATTCGCCGCGCCGTCGGGCATATTGGCGGCCTGTTTCACTTGGCGCCGCTAGCCCCAAGCGACCCAGTCGAAGACCCGCGTGCCCGCATGAACCGCGAGGTCTGGGGGCTGTATCTGTTGGCCCGCGAGCTAGAGGACGATTTACGGCAAGCAGGTCGCGATGGCGGCGCCGTGCTTATGGCGGCAACCGCCCTTGGCGGGGGTCTGGGGCTATGTGAGGCCCAACACGCCAAAACATTCTTCATAGGACATGGCGGCGTGGCCGGGATGGTCAAATGTATCGGTCCCGAGTGGCCCGAAGTTTTGGTTCGCGTAGTGGATGTTGATAGCGAGCGTTCGCCCGAGGAAATCGCCGACTGGCTTCTTGCTGAATCGACCGATCGAGAAGGCCCGCGCGAAGTTGGCTACCTAAACGGCCGCCGCGTCACTTGGAAAACGATCGATGGCCGTTTGCCTGCCGACCGCGAGACGACATTACAACTCGACTCCAATTCAACTCTGCTGGTAACCGGCGGCGCACGTGGAATCACCGCGGCAATTGCCGAAGAACTTGCACGGCGTTTTCAACCCAACCTGGTGTTGGTCGGACGTTCGCCCGAGCCGGAAGGCCCTGAGTCCGAAGACACGGCCCACCTGGAGTCGCCGGCCGAGATCAAGGCGGCGCTTATTGCGCGTTTGACCAACGCCGGCCAACGCGCTACGCCCGCAGCGGTGCAAGCCGAATACACGCGTCTGATGCGCGACCGCGAGATTCGCGGCGTCCTTGCGCGGATTCGAGCCGCCGGCGCCCGGGTGATCTATCGTTCGGCCAATGTGCGCGACGAAGCGGCAATGGCGGCCGTCATTGCCGAAGCAGAGTCCCAGTTCGGCCCCTTGGACGGCGTCATTCACGGCGCCGGAGTCATCGAAGACAAGTTGCTGCGCGACAAGACCCCCGAATCGTTTGATCGAGTGTTCGGCACCAAAGCCGAGAGCGCGTTGATCCTTTCGCGGCTGCTGAACTTCCAGCGGTTGAAGTTTCTGGCGTTGTTCTCGTCGGTCGCTAGCCGGTTTGGCAATCGCGGTCAGTCGGATTATGCCGCTGCAAACGAGGTGCTGGCTAAGTTGGCATGGCGTTTGGACCACGAAACGCCTTGCCGTGTGTTCGCCCTGGACTGGGGCCCCTGGTCTGAGATTGGCATGGCGGCCGGCCTGGCCAAGCATCTTACCGCTCGCAACGTCGAGATGATCCCGCCCCAGACAGGCGTGCGGTTCTTCATCGAAGAACTACTTCGCGGGCGTAAGGGCGAAAGCGAAGTTATTGTCGGCGGCGGCGCCGAACACCTGGCTCAAGTTCCGCGGAACGAAGCGGCGTCGGTATAAGACTCCGCCGGCTTGCCGCTGTAAACCCAAAGACCGCCATCAAGATTACGGATTCGCGCCGGAAGCCTTCCGGCGCGAATCCGCAAGTGCGGCCTCCCCCCGATCATCACTGCTGTTCTTTCCTGGCTTTCTTATGTCCGCCCCTTCTCACAATTCGACACACGGCGCAGACGCGTGGGACACCGAACTCTTCGTGCTGCGCGGCGAAGACCATCACGACCTGGCGGCGCGCATCGAGGCGCTGTTGCAGTCGCTCGAGGAGTCGCGGCAGGTTGACCTGAAGGCGTGGGCTGCAAGCCTTAGCGCAGCGCTCCCGGACGGTGGCGTTCGCCTAGCGGTGGTGGCGTCGTCTGCCGACGATTTGCAAGCAAAGTTAAAGCGGGCGGCCCAGAAACTAGCCGATCCCCAATGCGACAAGATTCGCGATGTGACCGGGATCTATTACGCCGCCGATCCGCTTGGTCCGCAAGGCAAAATTGCGTTCGTGTTTCCTGGCGAGGGAGCGCAGTATCTGAACATGATTGGCGGCCTGGCGTCGCATTTTCCGGCCGTGGAGGCGGTGCTGGCGTACTGCGACGAGATCGCCGCCCGTCCGGGTTCGAAGGTTCCTTCGCCCCGGCGCTTTATCGAGATCCCCCGTGACGCCACCCCCGAGGAACGTCAAGCCGCAGAAACCGAACTGCGGCGACTTGGCAACGCCATGTTCAGCGTGCTCGCGGCGGACTTGGCGTTGTTCCACCTATTGTGCGAGTTTGGCCTGACTCCCGACATGATTGGCGGCCATAGCGCTGGTGAGCTTGCTGCCCTCGTGGCGGCTGGTTGCATCTACGACGAGCATGGCGCTACCGAACGTGTCGTGCAGACCATGCAGGCCTTGGAAGACATGGAGGAGGAAACCGACCTAGAGCCTGCCGTACTGCTGGCTGTTGGGGCCTCGTGTGAGAAGATGGCGACGTTGCTAGAAGGCGTTCAGGACGCGTTCGTGGCAATGGACAACTGCCCGCACCAAGCGGTGCTGGTCGGCCGCGCCGCGCCCATGGCCGTGATTGAAGCTCGGCTTCAAAAGGAAGGCTACATGTATGAGCGGCTAACGCTCTCGCGGCCATATCATACGCGGCTATTCGAGCCGTATTCGGCGCCACTGGCCGAAATGCTCGAGGAGATGCCCTTTCAGTCGCCGGAGCATCGGCTCTATTCATGTACGACGGCTCAGCCGTTTCCGAACGATCCGGCCGAGATTCGCCGCCTCACGCTGGCGCACTGGTTCTCGCGCGTCGAGTTCACACAGATGATCCGCAACATGTACGACGACGGCGCGCGGCTGTTCGTGGAAGTCGGCCCACGCGGCAATTTGACGTCGTTCATTGAAGACATTCTCCGTGGACAATCATTTCTCGCGACGCCGTTGGATACTCCCCGCCGAAGCGCCATCACGCAGTTGCAGCATGCTTTGGGCCAACTCGCCGCGCATGGCGTACCACTGCGGCTAGAAGCAATGTACGCCCCTACGGACGCAGAAAACGATGACGCGTTCTCTCTTTCCAGCGTAGAAGATAATCACCAGGATCTCGCCCCTGAGCCGTCCCGGTTGCAACCCGCCGCGTCGCTTGCCGCGACCTATTCCTCTGCATCCGCGGTTGTCGCTAGCCACTTGGCGCTTATGGACCAGTTCCTGGGCGATCAACAATTCGTGATGCAGCAGTATCTTACGGCGCGGCGTTTGGGTCTCCGCCCTGTGCGGCGATCTCCGCGGCTAGCCCGACTCTACGGTGAGCGCCGCGTCCCCGAGGCGCTTCACTTTGGTCCCGATGAAGCCGATTGGTTGCATACTCAATCTGAAAACGACGATTGGCAACCACCGTCTCCGCCGCTTCCTATGGTCGGGCAGATCATCCGTTTTGAGCCGGGCCAAGAGGTGGTCATGCGGCGGCAACTGGACTTGGCGGAAGACCGCTTTGCAGCCGATCACACGGTGGGTGGACGGGTGATTAGCAAGGTTCATTCCAACCACTACGGTTTGCCGATCAGCCCCATGACATTCACCCTGGAGCTGATGGCCGAGACGGCCACCCTCCTGGCGCCCGATCGTGTCGCGGTGCAAATCAAAGACGTGCGGCTGCTGCGGTGGCTGGCGTATTACGAAGACGCGCCTGGCGAGATCGAAGCCGCCGCCAAGATTGTGAACCATCATCCCCACGGGGAAGTTGAAGTCGAAGTTCGGGTGACGGTGCTGGATAACGGCAATCTTCCGCCGGGCGAAACGGGCGGCCTTGCCGCCGTCGGTCGCGTGGTGCTGACGTCTGCATACCCCGAGCCTCCAACCATGGGAGAGTTCCCTCTCTCTAACCGTCGGCCGTGCAGTATCTCGCTGGAGCGACTGTATGGCGACCTATTCCATGGACCCTTGCTAATGGGCATCACCGAACTCTACGACGTGGGCGACGAAGGGATCGAAGGGCGCGCCGTCGTCTTGCCGCGCAAGGGCCTGTTCCGCTCAATTGACGATCCCCAGTTCGTCATGGACCCCGTGCTGCTGGATGTCGTCATGCATCCTCTCTGCGCCTGGCACCTTGAGCAGCCCGATCTGGCGGGCCGCACGCTGCTCCCGTTTGAGCTGCAAAGTGTCACGGTGTACGGACCGCGGCCGGCCGAAGGAGCCCAGTTCATGGTTCACGGTCGGATGAAGGAATCGTCGCCCCGGCATTTTGTGCACGCCATTGAAGCGTTCGACGACCAGGGCCGCATGTGGTGCTCATTGACGGTCAAATATTGGCGGTTCTATATGCCCTTTGGCGATGTCAATTTCCATGGCCGCAAGGATGAGTACTTCCTAAGCAGACCGTGGCCCGAAGCGCTGCCAACCACGCCGGGGCATACAAGCCAAGATCAACAGGGTGAACCGCGAGGAATATGCATCCGGTTAGAACCGCCGGTTGATCTGCATCAGCCCGCCATGCAAATGGTGACAGCCAAAGTAACCCTCTCGGCCGACGAAATGCGTCAGTACCGCTCGCTGAATGTCCCGCCCAAAAAGCGGTTCGACTGGGTCTTTGGTCGGCTGGCGGCAAAAGACGCCGTGCGTTTGATGTGGTGGAAACGTCATGGCGAGCGTTTTTTCCCCGCCGACCTGGAAATTCAACACGACGAGTTTGGCCGTCCCGTCGCTCGCCATTTAGGCTATCACGACACAGTCGAAATGCCCAACGTATCGGTATCCCACGCCGATGGCGTGATGGCCGCCCTGGCGTCGTATGAGCCTTATGTAGGCATTGACCTAGAGAAGATCGAACCCCGCGAGGAAAGTTTCGAAGCCGTCGCGTTTGACGATTTCGAACGCACGTTGCTTGCCGCGGCTCCCGACCGGTTTGAAGCGGCAACTCGCTTCTGGTGCGCTAAAGAGGCCGTCGCCAAGGCGCTTGGCCGTGGTCTGAACTTCGGGCCTCACAGCGTCACCGTGCGGGCTTGCTATGAAAGCTCGGCCGTCACAGATTCGGAGCAGGTAGTCGGCCAGGCAGCCTTGGAAGAGAACGCGTCATCAAGCCAAACACAGTCGTCCAACTCTTGGTGGCTAGAAGTGGAGTTGGGCCCCGGCCTGGCGGCTGAGTTTCCTCACTTCGCCGGACGCCGACTGCGGGTATTCACTACGGGCTATAAAAAGTTCATCGTAGCCACCACGTTTTGCGATATCGTCCAATAACCATACAAGAAGCAAATTCCCTATGCCTGGGACTACCTATTCCGAGATCGTCGCCGACCTGGCCGAGTTATTGCGCAACTTTGAAGGCCGTGAATATTCGGGGTATATCGGCCCGGAAACGCGGTTCTTTGGCGATCTTGGCTTCGCCTCAATTGACGCCGTAATCCTGGGTGAAAAGCTCGAAGCATACTACGGCCGGAAGATCGCCTTCAACAAGTTCCTTGTTCAAGTTATGCAAAGCGGCGCCGAAGACCTGGAAGTAGGTCAACTCGCCGAGTTCCTTAACCAGGAGTTCAACGGGGAAGCCGGTGCGGCGAATGGGGGAACAGATTGATGAACTCATAGAGTCGTGGAAAATTGCGCACTCCAACGTCTCAACACTCCCATCCTTCGATTCTCCCTCAACTCACCCTGACTCCCCTCCTTCGTTATGCCCAAACTTTCGTTCCCCGACGTTACGCTTCACTACCAGCAAACAGGCCATGGGCCAGATGTGGTGCTGGTGCACGCCTTTACGGGCAATTTGGCGGTGTGGGCGTTCTCCGGCATTATGGAGTTTCTTAGCGACGAGTTCCGCGTGACCGCCTACGATCTGCGGGGCCACGGCGCCAGCAGCGTTCCGCCGCATGGGTACGATTCCGCCCACATGGTGGACGATTTCCACCGGCTCCACGACGCGTTGGGGTTGGGACCAGCTTACCTGGTCGGGCACAGTTACGGGGGCGTGATCGCCATGCACGCAGCCTTGTTACATCCCCAAGCGGTGGCAGGCGTGATCCTTTCCGACACGTACTTTCCTGGCCTCCGCGACCTGGAGCCCGATATGGGCCAGACCGCCATTTGGCGCGAAATGCAAGAACACTTCCACACCGTCGGCGAAGAGATCGGCCCTACCGTTGATTTCTCGCGTTTGTTTCAGACGGTCCGGCGGTTGACGCCCGAGCAGTTACAAGGTGTAAAAAAACGCATGGGCGCGGCCGGCGCGCGTTGGCTACTACAAGCAGTGCAACTTGCCGATACCACGGCGGGTGACGAAATGTTTGCCGTCGCTGGCCTGACACGCGAGCGCCTTTGCGAAATCCGCCAGCCCGTACTGGCTCTGTACGATGAACACTCACCCTTTAAGGCCACCTGTCGGTTCCTGACCGACCACCTGCCCAATTGCCGCGCCGACGTGGTTCCCGGCGCCCGGCACTTCGCCCCCATCGAATGTGCGCCGACCTTCAATCAAATGGTCCGCGCCCAACTGCAACAATGGCGGGACTCTCCAACACAGACATCAGCGGGCTCCTCGCCCCTAGGCGAATCCAAAGGAGCCTCCTAGATTTCGCTCCCTTGGCGCTCCCACCAACGAATCTCGACCTTGCCCATTGGTATTCGCCCAGTTTTGTTCGCGGCGGCAGGCTGGCGACGCCCGTCCCGCGTACAATGAAAGGCGGTGTAACAATTCCCGCCGCGGTACGCTTTGTAGCATAAAGCCTCACGCGCGGCGCGGTTGCCTGTGTCGCCCTTAGCATCATTCACCCACCCCCAGCTTCCCCCCATGCGGTTTACAACCTTCATCTTGAAGAACCTCTTGCGGCGCAAGACGCGCACCATCCTGACCTGCTGCGGCGTTGCGGTCGCCGTCGGCACGACGGTGGCGTTGCTGGGCCTTTCGGACAGCTTCGAACGCGGAACTCTGGACGCCCTGCAAGCGCGGGGAATCGACATCATCGTGATTGAACGAGGCGTGCTCGATCAGCTATCAAGCGACATTCCCGAAATTGCCGGAGAGAAGATCCGCGCATTACCGGGCGTCGTGGCGGCCGAACCGGCCCTGGTTGAGCTGGTCGGCTATGAAACCGACGGCGGCTCCAATGTGATCAACGTGCTCATTCAAGGCTGGCGGCCAGGGAGTTTCGCCTTTGAAGATTTGGAAATCCTCGAAGGCCGAACGCTCGTTCCAGAAGACGACAAGGCGATCATCCTGGGCGCCACCTTGGCCGAAAATGTGAAGAAACGCGTGGGCGACACGTTTGTGCTCAGCGGCGAAGAGCTAGAAGTCGTCGGTATCTACCGCAGCTTTACGGTATTTGAATCGGGCGGCGCCATTGCTCCCCTCAAAACGTTGCAGGAGATTAGTTTTCGCGAAGGAAGCGTAACCGGTTTTTCCGTCATTCTGGATCACGACGCCGGGGCGCCGTCGGCCGAAGAAATTGCAGCACAAATTGACGCGCTGAAGGATGAATCGGGCCGCAGCTACAATCTAAGCGCCCGGCCTTCCAAAGAATACTCACAAGAATCCATGCACATTCGCATGGCCCACTCGATGGCCTGGATGACTTCGGTCATCGCAGTGCTTGTAGGCGGCATTGGCATGCTGAACACCATGATCATGTCGGTTGTCGAGCGCATCCGGGAAATCAGCATCCTCCGCGCAATTGGCTGGCGGAAATCGCGCATTATGGCCATGATCTTGGGCGAGTCCATGATCTTGAGCATCGCCGGGGGAGCGCTTGGCGCCGTGGGAGCGATCTTACTGATCGGCTACCTGACCACCCTTCCCACGGTTGCCGGTTTTATGACTGGCCGCATCGCACCGGAAGTCATCTTGAAAGGATTTTTCCTCGCCTTGGCGGTTGGCGTCTTGGGCGGCTTGTTCCCGGCCTACCGCGCCGCGCAGCTCATGCCGTCCGACGGCCTGCGAAGCGAATAGCACAACGACCATGCGGCGGCTCGCCATGCGCCGCCGAAAGTTAGACAGAACGCAGTTCTCCCCAAGACGCCCCAGTTCCGGCCTACGTCGGAAGGCGCAGCACGTCGCCACCTTAATCCCCTAGAGCACGAACCATGAATGCTCCAACGACCGACGACATTCTCGTCCGTACCGAGCACCTGACCAAAATCTATCCCGATGGGCACGTGAACGCGCTGCGGGACGTGAACATTGAAATCCGTCGCGGCGAGTACGTCGCCATCATGGGCCCCAGCGGCAGCGGCAAATCAACCTTGCTTTCGATGCTTGGCGGTCTGGACCGGCCCACCTCGGGCGAGGTGTACTTTGAGGGACAGCCGCTCTCGGCCATGAAGAACCTGGATCGCTTCCGCAGCGAGAAGATCGGCTTTGTGTTCCAGTCGTTCTACCTCTTGCCGACGCTCACGGCGCTGGAGAACGTGCAGATTCCCATGTTTGAAAGCAAAACGCCGCCCAAGCAGCGCGTCGCCAAGGCAAGGGAATTGTTGGCGTCGGTCGGCATGAGCCATCGAGAAAATCATTTGCCGTCGAGGCTTAGCGTGGGCGAGCGACAGCGCGTGGCGATTGCTCGCGCCCTGGCCAACGATCCGCTTTTGCTCTTTGGCGACGAACCCACGGGAAATCTCGATTCTCGGACTGCCGACGCCATCCTCCATCTATTCGACCGCCTGCACGACGAGCGCGGCGTCACGTTGGTTATTGTCACCCATAGCGACGAAGTGGCCGCCTGCGCCGACCGCATCATCCACATTCGCGACGGCCAAGTGGCCGAAGACACCTTGGCGACCGCCCGGGCCAGTCACGCCCTGGGCGAATAGGTTGAAGCAAGGAAGTTTGCTCCCCTTGTCGGCTCGCTTCCAACGAAGCGTTAACAAACGCAGAGAGAGATCGCCGGCTATTTGTCTTACTTCGCCACGCTATAGCGATGCGTGGGGGTAGGACGGCCGGGACGGAAGCATTGCACCTGCTGCGCATCAGCTTGAGCCCCCACCTGCGCGGCCGCTGCTTCCACCGCGTCTTGCACGTGCTGTTGCAGTTCCTCGGGGGCGGTCGCCACACGGGCATTGACCACCACGTCGGCCGCGCGGGTGCGGCAGTCGCTAGGCAACGACAGCACGACCGGCGCATCACGACTTACAAGATTCGCGACGCCATGATAGCCTTCCCAAAGGCCAATCGCCTTGAGGTGCGCTGTCTCGGCGCCCGCGGCGTCAAGCGAAGTGCGCAGGCGTTCGATTAGATCCACAAGCAGCGCATCGAGCGAAAACTCGGTGGGTCCAGAGATTCGCACGTTGGCATTGAGCCAGCCCAACTCCGCTTCGCCCTCGGCGTAGATGTCGTAGTCGATATCGAGAATGTTGCGGCCGAAGGCGCCTCGTTGGTCGAGCATTTCCAACAGCGCATCAAATCCTTCGCCGGTACGAGCCGACGCGCGGATCAACGGCGTTCCGGGGCGTTCGGCTTCAATCAGCCGAGCCAACTCGTCGACTTCCTCGCGGCTTAGCTCATCAATGCGATTGATGACCACAAAGTCGGCCTCTTCCAACTGTTTCTTGAAGATGTAGGCCGCCTTGGGAGAGAAGCCCGCGTTGGCCTCTCCGCTCAGAATTCGCTTGCCGTGCGAAGGCTTTAGCAGCACGCCGTAGGGGGCCACGTCGAACTTCTCGCCGTACAGGTCCATAATCGGCTGCATTACCGTGGCTACTAGGTCCGTGCAGCTTCCTACAGGTTCGGCCAGCACCACATCGGGCTTTTGAGAGGCTTCCAACTGCCCGATCGTCTCGGTCAAGTCGTTGAACTTGCAACAGAAGCAGGCGCCCGCCACCTCGCCCACCTCAAAGCCTTGGGAACGCAGAAAGTGGGTATCCACCAGGTCTGCCGCTTGGTCGTTGGTCACAATCCCAACCTTCAACCCACGATCCTGGTAAACCCTCGCCAGCCGCGCAATGGTCGTCGTTTTGCCAGCGCCCAAGAAACCGCCGAGCATGATAAAGCGAATTGCTGACATAAGCGTATCTCTCCCAAGTGAATGAAAACGGTCTTCGTCTGCGCAGCGGCGATGCGCCGCGTTTATCGCCGGCGCCGCTTTCGGAAATGGCGGTGGATTGTCGCCCGCATCGGGACCCCCACGCCATCCGCCCAGCATGTTGGATAGCCGGTGCGCTCCTTATTCCGCATCCTGTGCGAGCGTGCTCCAGTCTTTGAACGGCAGCTTGAACGGCTTGTCGGCCGTGTACTTGTGGACGGTCATCCAGGCGAATTCGCGTTTTTCGGGGTTGGCGGGATCCGGTTCGGGCAACGGTTCGCCGTCGGCTTCGGCGTAGATGGTGCGCACGACCGGCACGGGACGCGACGCCTTGGGCGCCAGCTCGTAATTGGTTCCTCGCGTTACCACGATCCAGCTATTCTCGCGGAAGCCGCTTTCTAGCCGCCTTTGCGCGGCGGTGGTCAGACGCAGCTTTTCTGCGTCGGACAACGATCCCCCGCTGCGGATCGTTTGCACCAACTTTTGCGTTTCTGAAAGGTCAAAGCTCACCCAGCCGTACGGCGGCAGGTACGCCTCCATTTTGCAGTGCGAAGGCGAGTTCTTGGGAAACAGCGAAAGCCCATAGGTGACTCGCGTAGGGCAGCCCAGCGCTCGCCCCATGGTGGCGCACAGACCGTGATAATCGCTGCAATGTCCCCGAAGTTTGGTCCAAGCGTTGAGCGGGTCCGCCCGCAACGACGCGTCGGCATGATCGTACGTAAGGTTAGCGTCAATCCAGTCCATTGCCTTAAATAGCCCCAGAGCTAATCCTCCGCCCGAAGGCGTCAACTGCCGCAGCGTTTGCACAAACCGAGCTTCGTTCGCTAAAGGGTGCGGCTTGAGATAACGCTGGAAGTCGTCGGGCCATTCGTCAGACAACGTCACCTTCCGCGGGTCCACATTCCACCGCAGCTCCCACACCTTGGCCGTAAATCGATGCCGGATGATCTGCGCCCCTTGGGGCTTGTGGTATTCCAAGTACGCAAAGCGATTGCCGTACACCGGCTCTTGCGCCACTTGGATCGCAACCGGGTCGGGAAAAGCGCTCAACCGGCTGTTGGCGATCTCTTGTCCAGCATCGCTCGACGGCAAGGGGAGCCACACCTTCAGCACCTGACATTTCGCCGGCGGCGTGATCACCACCGAGAAATCCACCGCATGCGTTATAGGGTTGCTTCGCTCTGCCTGATACGGCAAATTGCTATCGAGCTTCGTTGGCGCTGATTCCGCAGCGAGAGCCGGCGTCGCTAACGCCGCCAACAGGAAGGTGCGCAGGATCGACATCGCAAGCAAGGGAATTTGGGTTAGCGTTCAGCAATGAGCAACGGAGAATCAGGAAGCAACCGCCAAGCTCGGTTTTCCGGTTGTGCGTTGCGGTTCTTGCCTCCTATTGCTTGACTCCTGGATCCCGATTTCTACCCGTGACTGGCGGCATTCGTCTCCTCTGCATCGCGCAAAAACACCTGCCGGACAGCCTTGCGGTAAAAGCCGACGCCCAACACGGCACCGATAATGGGGGAGAGAATGTAAACGGTAAAAAATCCGGTGGGACGTGGACCAGGAAGCGCCACCTCGCCCCAGCCTGCGAAATACGCAAATAACCGCGGCCCGAAGTCTCGCGCCGGGTTGAAACACGCTTGCGTGATTGGAGCGATGACACAAATCAGCGCGGTCACCGTCAGCCCAATAAACACTGGAGCTAACCGCTGCGGGCCAAGCGGGTTCTTCTCTTCCGTCACGGCGACGACCATCATTGCCAGGATCGCCGTACCCAGCACTTCGGCCAAACACGCAGCCAGTTCCGAGACGCGGCCGTCCAATCGCCGATGTTCAGCCTCGTCATAGGTCGCGGTCCCGCCTGCCATCGCCCCCGGATTGGGAAAGTACTCCCCGTAACACATCGCGGTGACAATACTTCCCGGCTCGCCGCGCCGAACCCCCTTGGATCGCTCTTTCTCGGCCAAGAAGCCTTGAAACAAAGTGAATAGTATCGCCGCGGCGAGGATCGCGCCCGTAAGCTGCGACACAACGTAGGGCGCTACGCGCCTCCAGGGAAAAAGGCCCCATGCAGCCAGCCCGACCGTGATCGCCGGATTGATATGAGCGCCGCTTACACCGCCGACGGCGTAAATAGCCAGCATGATGGAGCCACCCCACACGCTGCCGACCTGCCATAGTCCCGCCAAGTCGCCGGTCAACGTCGCTACATGGACCGCGCCCAGGCCAAAGAAAATCAATAGGAACGTGCCAATAACCTCGGCCAGAAAACAAGAGCCAAGCGTGCGTTCGGGAGCGGCCATAACCAATCAGTTAGGAAGGTTCGTCTAACCAGCGCGAAGCGGAGGTCCACCGGGCGATGCAACGTACGACCCGCTTTCCAAGAGAAGCTAAGTTCGCCGCGCTGGACTTTCGTCGAACGAGATCAAGCAGCACCCCAGGTTAATCGCTTTGCCGCTCCGGGCGCTCTCCACCTTGGGGGTTAAACGGTAGAGCACGGTTCTGCCCTCGCGTTGGGACATCACCAAGCCCGCCTCGCGCAACACCCGTAAGTGATGGGAAAGCAGGCTTTGCTCCACGTTCAGCCGCGCATTGATCTCGCCCACGTGCCGCGGCCCGTCAAGCAGCAGTTCAACCACCGCCAGACGGACTTCGTCAGCCAGCACTTTGAGCATCTTGGCGCACAATGACGCCTGGGGAAGGTCCGGCATCACGCCGTCTCGACATATGAATGAAAATTCAATTGAGACGGATTCTGGCCTCTGCCGCCAGGCATGTCAAGTCACCGCCATCCACGGGCGGAAGATTGGGCTTTGGCGGCGGACGTTTCAACTTGCTTGTGATCTAGCTTTCCCCCGGCGGCTCTCGGTCATCGCACTTACGCCAGCAGTTCTTTTACAACGCGACCGTGTACGTCGGTCAGACGGAAGTGACGGCCTTGGAACTTGAAGGTCAAACGCTCGTGATCGATGCCCAAAAGGTGAAGCACGGTCGCCTGGAAGTCGTGCACATGGACGCCATCGCGAACCACGTTCATGCCCAACTCATCCGACTCGCCGTACGCGAAGCCAGGTTTCACACCGCCGCCGGCCATCCACACGGTAAAGGCGTAGGGATGATGGTCGCGGCCCCACCGGGGGCGATTATTAATGTCGCCTTGAATGAACGGCGTGCGGCCGAATTCGCCGCCCCAAATCACCAGCGTATCGTCCAGCAGGCCACGCTGCTTGAGGTCTTTCACCAGCGCCGCTGAAGGCTGGTCAGTATCGCGGCATTGGTTATAAAGCTCGGTCGTTAGGCTATTGTGCTGATCCCACCCGGCGTGCATCAACTGGATGAACCGCACGCCGCGCTCCGCCAAGCGGCGCGCCATCAGACAGTTATAGGCGAATGTGCCAGGCTGGGTGGCGTCGGGGCCGTACATTTCCAGCGTTTCTTTCGACTCGTCCGACAGGTCGGTCAATTCCGGCACGCTCGCCTGCATGCGGTAGGCCATTTCATACTGTGCAATTCGAGTGGCAATCTCCGGGTCGCCAAAATCGCGCAGTTTGAGTTCGTTCAGCTTGGCGATGTCATCGAGCAATCCGCGACGCATCTCGCGGCTCATACCGTCGGGGTTAGAAAGATAAAGCACTGGCTCAGAGCCGCCGCGGAACTTAACTCCTTGAAACTTCGACGGCAGGAATCCAGAGCCCCAGTAGAAGTCGTAGAAGATCTGCCCGCAGGTCGTGTTCTTGGTAACCGAGGTCATTACCACAAACGCGGGCAGGTTATCGGTATCACACCCAAGGCCGTAAGTGAGCCAAGCGCCCATGGTGGGACGCCCTGGCAATTCGGCGCCGGTCATAAAGAAGGTAATTGCTGGAGCATGGTTTACCGCCTCGGTGTGCATGCTTTTGATAAAGCACAGCTCGTCGACGATTTTCGCCGTGTGTGGCAAGAATTCGCTCACCCACGCGCCGCATTGGCCGTGCTGATGAAAAGGTTCAACGGGCGCCAACATCAGCTTGCCGGTCGGATCGCCCGTCATGGTGCTGAACCGCTTCCCCTGGAAGTAAGCTTCGGGGACAGGCTGGCCGTGCAATTCCTGGAGCTTGGGCTTGTAATCAAACAGGTCGACATGCGTGGGAGCGCCGTTTTGAAACAGGTAGATGACCCGCTTCGCCTTGGGCGCAAAATGGGGCAGTCCGGGCAATCCGCCCACGCGCGAGGCTGCAGCACCTTGATCGACGGCCCTTCCCTCGGCGGCCAACAACGACGCCAGCGCCGCTGTTCCCAATCCCACGGCGCTGCGGCCAAAAAACTCGCGGCGATTGACAAGCAGGCGTTGTTCAAGCAGAGGGTCCATTCCCAGTCTCCCGATTATTCTTTCGTAAGGGCTTCGTCGAGATTCAAAATCGCCAGGCAAACCGCCGTCCAGGCGGCGTGTTCGCTTGGGTCAAGTTGTTCGTTGCGGGGTGATTCGCCTACCGCCAATAGCTTCTGCGCTTCCATCGGAGCAGCGCGAAACTCTTCAGTAAGGCGAGCGACGCTGGCGGTGAGCACCGTTCGTTCCTCGTCGCTCGGCGACCGCGCTAGCACGCAGCGGAAAGCCAAGTCCAGGCGGTGTTCCACCGTCGCTACATCCGACGCAAGCGTTCGCTCGGCCAGCGCGCGGGCGGCCTCTACATAGGTTGTATCGTTCAGGGTCGCTAACGCGTGCAATGGTGTGTTGGTGCGAACCTCGCGCACCGTGCAAACCTGCCGTGAAGCGCTGTCAAAAAACGCAGTCGGCCCCACGATGCGACGCCAGAATGTATACAAGCTTCGGCGATACAGGCTGGCGCCGTGATCCTGGGTATAACGTTTATTGCCAAAGGTGGCTTCCTCCCACACGCCGGGCGGCTGATAGGGGTTGACCGGCTTGCCGCCGACGGTTCTTACCATCAACCCGCTGGCTGCGAGCGCTTGATCACGAATCATCCAGGCTGGCATGCGAAACCGCGGCCCCCGCGCTAGCAATCGGTTCTCGGGATCACGCTCCACCAACGCAGGCGTGACCTTGGATAATTGCCGGTACGTGGCGCTAGTGACAATTAATCGGCAGAGCGTTTTAATATCCCACCCCGATTCAATCAGCTCGACCGCCAGCCAATCGAGCAGTTCAGGATGACTCGGTCGTTCGCCCTGCACGCCAAAATCCTCAGGCGTTTTCACCAGTCCCACTCCAAAGAACTGCTGCCAGATACGGTTGACGGTCACCCGCGCCGTCAACGGGTGGTCGGGCGAGGTAAGCCACTGCGCCAACGCCAAGCGATTGACGACAACTCCTTCGGGAAGAGGCGGCAGCACGGCAGGCGTAGCCGCTGTGACCTTTTCACCGGGTTGATTGTACAATCCTTTGGAAAGAATAAATGTCTCGCGCGGCTCGGGGCGGTCGGCCATAACCATGACGCGCGGAATGCTGCGATTCAGGTTGTCGCGCTCCTCCATTAACGAACGCAACCGCTGGAGCCGCTGGTAATACTCGGGAGCGTCCTTCTCAAAGTGCTTGGCCAATTCATTCAATTGATCGCGATTGCGTTGTTGCGGCGGCTGCTTGAGGATCGCTTTCAGATTGTCGGGTAAGCTGTTGGCTTTGTCACTTTGATCTGCGGTCTGATTCTCCGAGCGAGCGAAAAAGGTTTGCTCAAAGGCGTCTAGTTCGCCTACGGCGGTGTTCATCTCTTCTTGCAGAGCCGCACGCCGCGCAACTTGCTCGGCCGTGGGAGCCTCCACAACGGGCGGAGTCTGCGGGTTCCCACCGCTACCGTCGATCGGCGTCTGATTGAAGATGGCGAACAATCCGTAGTAGTCGCGCTGCGAGAGGGGGTCGAATTTGTGATCGTGACAGCGGCAGCAGTTAAACGTTAGTCCGAGCCAGACAGTGCCCGTGGTTTCGGTCATGTCCATCACATAGTCAACGCGGTTCTCCTCGGCGATACGGCCGCCCTCGCCGTTGATCATGTGATTACGACAAAAGCCGGTGGCCAAGGTTTGCTCAAAGGTAGCGTTGGGCAGCAAGTCGCCCGCTAATTGCCAAACCGTGAACTGGTCGTACGGCAAGTTGCGATTGAAGGCGTCGACGACCCAGTCGCGCCACGGCCACATGGTGCGTTCACCGTCGCCTTGGTATCCGTTCGAGTCCGCGTAGCGAGCTGCATCAAGCCAAGGCCACGCCATGCGTTCGCCATACGCGGGCGAAGCCAATAGGCGGTCGACAAGACGCTCATAGGCGTCGGGCGAATCGTCAGCCACGAACGCTACGACTTCCTCGGGCGTAGGAGGCAATCCTGTCAGATCAAGCGTAACCCGGCGTGCTAACGTCTCGCGTGGTGCGGGCGGTGACGGCGTCAGCCCTTCTTCCTTAAGCTTCGCGTAAATGAAAGCATCAATTGGATTGGCAGGCCCCTCGTCGCTGAGTTGGCGTTCAATTGCCGGCGGCGGCGGACGAGTCGGCTTCCGGAAGGACCAGTGTCCACCCCATTCGGCGCCTTCGTCGATCCAGCGAGTGAGCACCGCGATTTGTTCGGGTGTAAGTTGCCGCTGAAAGTCGGCCGGCGGCATCCGCAGACTCTCGTCATCCGCGGTAATGCGGCGAACCAATTCGCTAGCGGCGCTGTCGCCAGGAACGATCACGGCGTAATCGCCGCGCAGCAGTTTAGCGTTGGCTTCTTCATCCAGCCGCAGGTCGGCCTCACGCGTGTTCTCATCGGGGCCGTGGCATTGAAAGCAGTTGTCCGACAAGATGGGCAAAACATCACGACTGAAGTCAATCGAGGCCGACTCTTCGGCGGCCAAGAGAACCGCAGAGCAAACAGGCGCCAAGAGCGCGCCGACCAACGTGGCCGCCAATGCGCGAAGAGAAAGCATGTGAAAGTTCATGGAAATGAATCGGGCGTGACTAAGGCAGGGCCATGAGGAAGGTACGGCCGAAGCGGGCGCAGCCACGCGACGACAGGTTCGTCGAGGGGGAAACGTGCAACGAGGGACGCCAGCATCCTACGGCGCCCCCCTGTTAGGATTATCGTTATCCTGGCGCGCTATGCAAGCCTTTGCGTCCCCGCATGTCACCTAAGCATCTGCCGCGCGACCGCCCCAGGTGATCCAGTGAAAACCCGAACTCCCAACTACCCCAACCTACACAAGGAGACTGCTCGTGGATGACTTTTATCCGATGCCAGCCTTTGTGAAGCTCATTGTGTCGGACCTAGAGCGTTCGATGGACTGGTACGAACGGATCTTAGGGTTTCGCCGGGTGTATCTTATGCCCGGCCCTAACGGCGATCCGATATTGGCCCACTTGCGTTTTGCGCGGTATGCCGATTTACTGCTGACTCCCAGCGCGGCGCCCAGCGAAGCCGGCGCCGGCGTAACGCTGTGCTACACGATGCCCGAACAGCGCACCGTCGACGATCTGGCCGAACAATTGCGACAACATGGGCACACGCCCGAGGAAGGCCCGATAGACCGTCCGTGGAATGTACGCGAACTAATTGTATGCGATCCCGACGGATACCGCTTATCGTTCACCCAGCTAGCGAATGCAGCCCTCAACCTAGATGAGGTCGTTCAGCAAGTGCAGAAGTCGTAGGTCCGCGTACAGCGGAGGGCCTTGCTCTGAGAGATCTAGAATCGGAGTTTAGCGCTGGGAGCCGTAATTGCGAAGAATGCTCCGTTGATCGTGCATAAGCAACCCCATCCTTGCGCCCTGGCGGAGTTCGCCAGGGCGGATAAACACTCGAGAGTCTACGTGAAGGTGGGACTACGGAAGCTGAACGGCTTCACCACGATCCCGGGTGCCCAGCGCTGAATAGATGTTGCGGTCGATTTCTTGGGTAATAAAGCGAGCCGATCCATCGCACAGGACGAACTGTGCCCCGCCCGGATGGGTGCTATGGAACCCAGCCCAACCGCGCTGCCCTAGATCAAAGGAGTTGATCTCGATACCGGTCGAACCTGCAAACATCGAATGTTTGTTCTGGGCATTGGCGGTCCCGATGTAGACATAATCACGATGGGGGCTTGTGGGATTGGAGCCGCCGCGCGGCCTGTATAACCGCTCGCCGACCATCAGCGTATTCGCGGTGCCATCGGTAATATCCGAGAATCGCGAGCACTCGTTCTGCATCTTAATGGGGCCGTTGAAGCGAACGTGGTTGACCCCGCCGTCGTCCATGTAATTGTTGTTTTCGCCGCTGCCGTTGTGGTAGGGCGTTTGGATGCCAACCACCCCCGAGATGACCACGCCATAGTTCGCGCGGTAACGACCATCGATGCCCCCTTCGGAGAACGTTTGCGAACCCTCAGACGCCGAGGGGCAGTGAAAGGCCTCAACCCGAGTCTGCGCTACAAGTTGGTTGGGACCGCCGTCGACCCAGTTCAACCCCCATCCCATTCCCACAATCTTGTCGAACAGCGTTTGCTGCTCCAGGTACGGCAAAATCGAACCGCTCCAAAGCAGCGCCTGCGCGCTTCCCGTTCCGTCTTGCCATTTTTCTTTGAAGCAGGCAGCCGGAAACGCTTTGTAGGTATCGTGGTAGTTATGGAGTGCAAGCCCCAACTGTTTCAGATTGTTGGAACACTGCATACGGCGAGCCGCCTCTCGGGCCGCCTGCACGGCGGGCAGCAGGAGCGCCACCAGGATTCCGATAATTGCGATCACCACCAGCAGCTCAACCAAGGTGAACGCTTTGGTTCGCTTATGCGTCATAACTCCGCCTCTTACGAATAGGAAGAAAGAAGATAAAGTGCGCACTCTCACCCTCTTGGGATTGAGCCCATTCGCCCTAAGGGGCGAAACGGTCAGCCTCCGCCCAAGTGCGGAGCAACGCCCACACGGGCGGCTAAGCCAAGAGTTTCAACGTGCCCCTGAGGCTTGCCGTTCTTACGGCACAAGCTCGATCGTAATTTCGTTTGCCCCTTTGGTCACTTCAACAACCAGGTCAGGTGGGACGTTACCTGGGCGTGGGTTGGCGGGATCACCTTGATCAATCGCAACGCTGTGTTTTCCGACAACAGCGCCATCGTTGGGGGCGTAGGTGGAAAGTGTGAAGTTGCCTTGTTCGTCGGTTGTGCCCGTGGCCGATTTACCGGTCTTTTGAGCGCCGGGCTGCGAAACAGGGGTGAAGATGACCGTCGTGTTCGGCACGCCCTGCCCGTTAAACAAGAGCTTGCCTTGCACCGGCGCGGTAGCAAATTCCCCCGATTCCGAACACCCCGAAGCAATGAACGAAAACCCTACGAACAAACATAGAACCGCAAATCGCATTGGTAAACTCTTCCTCGCTTGCCTCAACCTGTTAACTCAGAAGCTTTCCGCAGTTTAATACCCCAACGCCCCACCGTATAGGGCAAATCGCAACCGCGGAAAGCCGATCGGCAGTGGCGAATCCAGGAAGAAACGTCAAAGGAAGGCGGTGGGTGCAAGGATTTCTGAGCCAAGCAATGGCCGACTTGGCCCCGCGGGCGCCACTAGCGTTTAGGCCGCCTGCTCGCGGAGCGGCGCGTCGTGCCGGATAAGGGCTCCAGTCTCCGAGCGGAAGGCAAGCTGCACCTCGATGTTCTCCCAGAGCACCAAGCGATCATCAATCCTCAACATCGCGCGGATATCGCCATCCTGAGACACCACAAACCCGATACTGCCAGGATTTTCATAACAGTAGCGCATCATCGCTCGATGGCGCGTGCCAAACTGATGCAAATCGCCAGGACGAGAACGTTCGAGGCTGCCATAGGGATCGCCCGCTAGGGCGACATGGTGAACCGGCTCCCCACTGCGCACCTCGACGCCAAACCCATGAACATGCAGGCGCCGGTCCATCAAGATAAAGCCGTCAACGCACGACAGCGCGGCAATAAAGTGGGCGCACCCCAGCACCTCGCTCTTGCGTTCGTCGAATCGCTTGCGGTATTCGCGCTGCTGGTAGTGCAGCGAGCAGGCCAAAACATCGCGCGACCGGTCCCGACACGCGTCGGCCACCTGCGCCACAACCCGGGAGCGCAGATACTCGTAGCGGTCGATCGCCAGAAGCGCGCTGGGAAGCCGTTCGTATCGAATGCGATACTTAACATTCAGGCCGTGCGCCTCGCCGGTCGGATGGATCATTAACCCACCGCCGTGCTTATAACGCTGAATGGACATGAGCACGCGGCACAGCGCATTCAGCCAGCGAACCAACATGCCGTCACGGTGCGGCGAATAACCGTCAGCGTCAACCGTATGTTCGTCAGGAAAGCCCTGTTCGGCCAAGTACGCCGCAAAGTGGCTCTTTAGCAATTCATGTACCGGGCCGGCCCAAAGCACGTCGTGGTACTCCTGCACCAGCGTATTCTGCTCCAGGCTGCCGATGAGTCGATAATTGACGTACACCGACACATTCCCCACGCCGGTAATCGTCACCTGAAATAAGCCGGGGCGCGGCGGCGCCACAGCGGCGTCGAGCGCGATAAAGTCACTATAGCGCAACTCTTGATCGACCAGCCCCCAGATCCACAACTCGCCATTCTGATCGCACATCACCGCCAGCGACGACACCGCCGGGTCGGTAGCGCGGGCCACGCGCAAGAAGTTCCGCACGTCGAACGGTGCAGGCGTCTCAAACCGCACCTCGCTCCAGCAATCGGTGCGCGTAACGCCAGCGGCCAAGGCAACAGGGCAGCGCCGGTCAAAAAAGTTGACAGTACAAACCGGTGGCCGGCCTTCGTCGGTCTTCAGACTGGCGAAGTAGAGTGTCTCGAGCAATCGCAACAGCACGCCGGGGGGCGGCGAGTACCCGTACTCGGTCGCCAAACGCATTTCGACGTGCCGAGCCAGGTCAGCGGGAAACTGGGCCTGCCGCCTCATGCTTGTTCTCCACGCGCAACGGTACCTGTCCACGCAGCTATTAATCGATCGTCCCGCGACAGGTCAAGGCAGATTCGCACTGCGGTGCGGCAAGGTGGAATGCGGCTGGCCGGGGGCAGGACATCCGCCTGGGCTTCGATATAATAGGCCACGAACGAGCACAAACGTTGTCCTAGCCGCGCGGCGAATAGCCCAGCGGGACGGATCAAAGCGCGCTCGCCCCGATATGTCTGCCGATTCGCCCCACCTTGGCGTTCCCATGACGACCTCTGATTCTGCACTTTCCGAAAAGCTCGAGTTTGCCGTCGCCATCGCCCGTGAAGCGGGGCGCTTGACGTTGGAGTATTTTCAACAGTCGGGTTTGCAAGTTGACCGCAAAGCGGATCGCTCTCCGGTAACCGCCGCAGACCGAGCCGCCGAGCAACTGCTGCGCAAAAAGATTGCAGAGCGATACCCCCATGACGGCATCGTAGGCGAGGAATTCGGCGAACAACCGGGCCAAAGCGGCGACCGCTGGATTCTGGACCCAATCGATGGCACGAAGTCGTTCATCTGCGGCGCGCCGCTCTACGGTACTCTGGTAGGTTTGGAACGCGGAGGACGTGGGGTGATAGGGGTGATTTACATTCCTGCCCTCGATGAGTGTGTCTACGCAGCTCGCGGGCAAGGCGCATGGTACACTCAAGGGCAGGGTACGCCCAAACCGGCGCGTGTGTCGCAGCGGTCGCTCGCCGAAGGGGCGTTCCTTACTTCGCAAGTCGATTCCTTTGCGGCGCGCGGCGCCGACGAAGCCTTCCGCCGCCTGCAAGCTACGGCCTACATTACCCGCACCTGGGGCGATTGTTACGGCTACTTGCTGGTAGCCACGGGACGTGCCGAGGCAATGGTCGATCCCGAAATGAACATCTGGGACGCCGCCGCGGTTCAACCCATTCTGGAAGAAGCGGGCGGCGCCTATACCGATTGGAAGGGCGAACCGACGATCCACAATCGGGAAGGCGTTGGCGCCAATCCGCTGGCGCTCCAAGAAGTACTTCAAGTGCTGCGAGACTACCCCCGAGCTTCATAACGTCGGATCTCGGAGAGCTTTTCTGGAGTAAGCAAGCTTTACTCGGTCGGACCGTTCATACGTTGGCCGTCCAAAATCTCTAGTTGGAGTTCATTCGGGCCCGCGACAATATCCCTTATGAAAACGACTTGCTGCGTCAGCGTCTTTCCCGCAGCAAGCAGTGCGGCGCCCTCTTCGTCACTGGGCATCGGTCGTCCATCGAGCCGGCTGTGATGCGTCAGCTCAATGCGACAGGGACCAGGAGGAATTCCCTCCCAGGTCCCATAGTCCACGTGAAAGACGCCATCGGCCACCGAGACAGCACGACAAACGATTTCTGGCTTTTCTAGGGAGCGAAGCACGATGTGCACTCCTTCGGCCGGCTGCCCCTGATAGGTCACGCGGCCCGTCACCTGCCCCAACGACTTGCTACAACCGCCCAAAGCCAGCAATAACAGCACCAGAAGTGCTAACGGTGATTGGTAAAGAGGCAGGCCGCGAACGAAGCAGAACATATTTGACTGATTTTCAGGAAGATCACGCGGCGTTTCTTTAAAACTCGTCATGACTGATGGGCTGGCCATCGTTGCGAACATTGACACGTTGAAACACCACCAGATCGATAGCGAACGAAACCCAACGGATGGCTCCATCCGCGAGTACGACGCCAACCCCCGTGGGATGTGACGAGCCAAACTGCGGATCAACAATGTTCGACGGCAGGCTAGGATCGCGAACATCCGGAGCGGGTGGAAATGCTCCCGAACGAATAACCTCGTCGGCCCAGCCGTTGGTATAGCCGTCTTCGTTATCGCTGCAACATCCTCCCGGCGCATCTAAATACGCAAGATGCACACGTCCTTCGCTCACCAAAAGCGTGTTCGAGACGCCATCGGTAATATCCGCCCAAGTCAACTTCCCCTCTGAAGCGCGGCGGACAGCGCCATTGTTCGACGAGCCGCGGCTCGCGCTGTAATCGCTTTTGGCAAAGCCCTTGTAAAGCCGCACTTGGCGGCGCGTTGGGCAATAGAACACAGCAGTCGGGCTAGCGCGCAGCTTCGGCCGGTCTATTTCACCCAGACGATGGAGATCCAGTTGCTCCAGGAAAGGCAGTATGTGGTACGTCCAAGAATACCCATCGATCTGGCCGGGATCGGGAGCGCAGCAGTCGGCCGTGCCGTTGTCGCCGGCGTAAGGAAGCCGCTTGAAAACGTCATGGTGGTTGTGAAACGCCACGCCGATTTGTTTCAGGTTGTTCAAACACTGGGTGCGTCGGGCGCTTTCGCGCGCAGCTTGCACCGCCGGAAGCAACAATGCAATCAAGATCCCTATCACGGCGATGACCACCAACAGCTCCACTAAGGTGAACGCCTGTGGATTAGGCTTATGGCGTGGAGTCACTGCTAACGGCATAGTTGCAACCATCAAGAAGTCCGGTGGAGCCCAGGGTGGGAGTTTAATTACGACAACCAACAACGTCAATTTTTTCGCTCGCAGCACTGCGTTTGCGGACAGCGTCCCGTTCTGGTGGCGACTCGCCATTCACACGGCTATATTGAACCAAGGTGGTGCGGGCGATGTGCATTACGAAACTGGCGGCCAAGCGGCCGTTCCTCTCAAGGATGCCAGCCATGTCTTCTAACGAACATGATCAACAAGCGATTCGTGAGGCGGCATACTACGCTTGGCTTCGCGCCGGCCAACCCGAAAGCGACGGCGTGGAGTTTTGGCTGGAAGCAGAGCAAGAGTATTATCGCCAACGCCAACCGCCGTTGGACGTTGTTGAGGAAGCTTCCGAGGAGTCATTCCCCGCCAGCGACGCCCCCGCGTGGATGCCGTGATTCGGATGGCTCCGCTCAGCCTGCCCGTTCCAATGCGGAACGACTCTCGATGCAATCGAAACGCTTACTTGCCCAGTTAGACGCCGTTTTGTGAGCGCGCCGTCAGCGTCGTTTCCAGCACACCCCAACTTGCCCTCCCTTCGTCAACGCGATGCGAATTCTCACAACGTTATTCATACTTGGTTGGAGTTGCGTTCCGGCCTTCGGTCAGGTGGAGCGGATCTGGCTTTCGCATCGGTCGAACGACCCGAGCAAGTTAGTGGTCAACTGGACGACCAAGACGCCCGGCGACTCGCGCGTGCGGTACGGAACGTCGCCCGATTACGACCGTGAAGCCCACATACCGGGCGAGCGGACGCTGCATCATGTGGAAATACCACTCACGGAGCGCGATACGATTTACCATTATTCGGTAAGTACAGGCGACCAAACTTCTTCGGACGCAACGTTTCAGGCGTATCCATCGCAAACACTGCGAATTGCCGTCGTCGCTAATTGGCAAGCAAGGCCAAACCTGGCAGCCCTCGAAAAGGACCGGCCGCATTTACTACTTACCGGAGGCGACCACATCGACAGCCTATGGCAGAAGTGTGGCCCGGGCGTCAAAGATTGCTTCACTCCGTTCGCACAGTTGATCGACGCGTACCCCACGTTATTCCGCTCGACGCCTTTTTTGCCGGTGCTTGGCAACCACGACCGGGAGATCCGGCCGCGGGGTGATAAGCCGCCTACAGAACCGGTGTACGATGTCGACGCTACTGCGTTTCGCCGATTCTTTGAGCTTCCCGATGACGAATGGAAATGGCGTTTCGACTTGCCCGACTTCAGCCTAAGGCTGGTGGCGTTGGACTTTAACCACACCTCCGACCACGGCACAACTTGGCAGTCATGCCATGCATACCAGGACGATTCGGAACAATTCGTCTGGTACAAAAACTTAATAAGCCAGCCCAACCCTGGTTTTGTGGTTACCGTATACAACGAGCGTCACGCCAACGTGCGTGGGCAAGCCAATGGCGCCTGGCGAGAATTGTTCAAAAAGGGTTCAGCCTGCATCACGGGGTTTGGGCACTTCGCCGAACGGGCCCAATTCGATGGAGTGCATTATTTCAACACATCGCTGCAAGGCCGAGGCGCCCAGTACCCCGACCCGCACTCACAAGCGGTCTACAGCGAGAACAATTATTTATTGCTCACGGTTTCCCGCGAACCTCGGACTTTGACCGTCGAAATCAAGAATCTGGACGGCAAAACGCTCGACCGAACTCTTATTGAGCCGGTTAGAGTTTCTCGCCCCTAAGGACGCAGATCCCGCCAGCGGTGGGCGTGATCCGGGTAAGCTCCAGGCCTGCGGCTGCAAACAGACGGCGATACTCTTCCTCGGTCCGCTCCTTACCACCGGGGATTAGCATCATGGTCAAGTCCAGGAACTTTGTGCGCGAGTCCCCATCACCCTCGGGCATCAGGAACTCTGCCACCAGCACACGACTGTCAGACTTCATCGCCTGTTGGACATTGCGGAGAATGCGAATCGCCTTCTCATCGTCCCAATCGTGGATGATGTGCCGCAGCAGGTAAGCGTCGGCGCCTGCAGGAGCCGATTGAAAGAAATCGCCGGCCATTAACTCGCAACGATCTTCAACCCCTGCCGCCTGAAGGGCCGCGCGGCTTCGCTCAATAACCGACGGAAGATCGAACAAGATGCCCCGCAAATGCGGATACCGCTGCAGGGCCGCTGTAAGCACGCTCCCATTACCGCCGCCGATATCGGCCAGTACGCCAATGTCAGAAAGGTCGTAAGCGTCTAACAGCGGCGCCGTCTCGCGGCCATGAATGCCCGACATTGCAGCGTCAAAGATTCGGCCTTTCTCGGGGTTTTCAGAAAGGAACTCGAATATCGGCATTCCATAGATGCGGTCAAATGCAATCTGGCCGGTTTCGACCGTGAAGAACAAGTCGCCCCAGACGTGGTAATGTTCTTCACCCATCATGACCGCAAATGCCCACTGCGATTCCGGGTGGTCAGATCGCAGCAGTTCGGCCGCCGGGGTTAATGTGAAACGCCCGCCGTCGACCTCGGCAAAGATGCCCACACTGGCTAACGCCCGCAACAAGCGGTACAGCGACGGCGCGTGAGCGCCGGTCGTTTGCGCCAACTCGTCGACCGTGCGCGGCCCCTCACGGAGCAAATCAGCAATCTTAAGTTTCGCCGCGACGTAGATCGCCTGACTTTGCTGATAACCGCTGATCAAACGCGTCAAGACTTCGTGGGGCGACGAGTCGTCCATACTGTTTGTAGCTCCGCTATTAAACGGGCGCGGGCTCCGCAGGCCGATTGGCCGACGTTACGCGTCCAAGAGTACGTAAAATGTCTTGCGCCCGTAAAGGCTTGCGTAGCATTCCATCGGCGCCAACAAGGGTAGCGTACTGCGCAATGCGTTCTCCCGATAGCCCGGTCATCAAGATGATCGCGGGGGCGGCCTTCACCAGTTTGAGCTTGGCGCAGACGAGCCACCCCGACTGTTTCGGGATCGTCACATCAAGGAAAACCGCCGCGGGACGATATCGTCGCGCTGCCGAAAGCGCTTCGTCCCCCGTCGCGGCGGTTACGACCTCCCAGCCGGCCGACTTCAACATGTCGGAAACAAACGCAACAATCGAAGGATCATCATCAACAACCAGCGCACGGCGAGCGCCATAATCTTCAGGGTGCATGCCATTCCTTTCGTGGAAGAGAACCGCGGTAGGAACCGGTTAGCGGCAGGGTTCTCGGGATGGGGAACAAAAGTCCCAACGCCCTCCTTGGACTTGGGCAGAGAATCTATTGTTCTCGGGCACGCGTGAATTGACAACCCGATTCCTCGAAAGGAGGAGAACAACCTACGATTTGCCCGTTCATCTCGTTCACGCAGCGTGTATTCTGTCCCATTCAGGGGAAAATTAGGGCTACGAGCGAACGAATGGTTACTCAATCGTGTGAAGGCCCTAGCGCCCGCCGTGGAAGCCTACGCTGCACCATCCTACGACAATGATCGGATGAGTTTGGTCTTGTCCAGGTTGGACCAAGGGCAAAGAGTTTATCGAAGCGTGCCTCGGTCCAACGCTCGCATTTATGAAGCAGCACACAATCCTTGGCCTGGGCGACAATACGATCCCGACAGACAGGAACGTTTCATCCGCAAGGCGCGTGGCCGACTCCGTTTGCTTCCAGCCAAAGTTGCAGTAGTGATACTGTTGGCGCCGTTGAAGTCGCTCGCCGAACGCTTAGTTCGCTTGCCAATGGCGCACCAGGAGCCCACCTTCATCTTCCGCTATTCCATCACTATCCGCTGATTCGCTGCTACATTCGTCTTTTCGATGCGGCCGCGTCCGTGGGGAAGAATTACTTCGACATCGCACGCCTCTGCGTCCCCCAACCCCAAATGCGCAATAGCCTCCTGCCCGCTGGCGTAGCCATATCCAGCCGCAATTTCTTTAACTCCCAAAAGCCCCTCCGGCTTTCCGAGTTTCCCCGCCGTGTATACACGGACGAGCGCCCCCACGCCCATGCGATTCATCCCATCGCGCCCACGAACCGCGACGGCCAGCCAGTTTCCGGCCGGAGTTTCATTCCTTAGCAACAGCGACGGTGATTCAACCCACCAGTTGGCGAGGAAGAGATCCAGGCGGCCGTCCCGGTCGAAGTCAGCGCTCGGGCCAGGGGCCGTATAAAGAATCTTTCGGTCGGCGATCATCTTGTTGAAAAAATCTCCTGTCCGCCGTATTGCTCGGTCTTCAGCGGTGGGAAAGTCGTTCACTCCCAGGGCAGACTCAGCAAACCGCGGCGAGTTCTGCTCTCCCAAATTCTTGAAGATCACCGGGTGCGGCTTATCGCCTTGGAACTTGACAATGCTGGTATATATGTCGGGCCAGCCGTCGTTGTCGAAATCCTGGATCTCCACGTGTGGGCTTTTCATGGGAAGTGGCTTTAACCCCGCCGATGCCGTGATGTCTTCGAAGGTTGGTTCGCCTCCTTTTACGCCACGATTGAGGTACAGACGGACTGGCACTCCCTCGCCCTGCCACGGCCGGCCAAAGTGTGATCCAATCGCCAAATCGATTAATCCGTCGCGATTCACATCACCAAAGCAAATACCGCTGGTGGTGTCGTCGCCATCGTCGTAGTTCTCCCAAACAAAGACCGCATTGCCTTTGGCCTCGCGAAAACGCCCTTTACCATCGTTCAAAAACAAACGGTTGCCGTGATGCCGGCCAGC
>CAYWIS010000015.1:0-22466 GCA_964458385.1 uncultured Pirellulaceae bacterium | reverse complement strand
GCCGCAACGCCAAAGCCGGTCGCTTGCTCGGGCAAGCCAATGCGGGCGGTCACATCCTCGAACTTAAAATCGCCCTGATTGCGGAACAATTTGGAGCGGCTCTTGCCGCCCTGAAAGAAGCACTCCCCTACCAGCAAATCGAGCAAACCATCGCCATCAAAGTCCAGCACGGTAGCGCTGCGAGCCGCTAAACCGGTTGGACAGGCGCCGCTAGCTTGCGATACGTCGGTAAAGCGTCCATTGCCGTCGTTACGAAACAGATGGTTCGGCTCTGCGTAATGGCTCTGCTCGTCGCCGCGGCCTTGAATTGCGTGATTCGTAATGTAAAGGTCCAGATCGCCGTCATTATCGAAGTCGGCGAACACGCCGCCGTTGGCCCGCCCCACAATCTGCAATTGCGGTTGCTCGTCTGGTTCGAACTTCCCTTGGCGGTTGCGGAAGAATTGGTTGGGTTTCGAGTTATACGGTTTTGAGCCGAATGTTCCCACGTACAAATCGGGCCAACCGTCGCCGTCGGCGTCCCCCCACACCGCGCCGTGCCCTGCAATCCCCGCTACATGCGGTAACAGTCCGCTGTCGCGCCCCACATCGGAGAACACAAACAGCGGCTTTGTCTCCTGCGCAGGAATGTCCGGCGCAATACCTGACAGAACCATCCCTAGCACCACAGCCAGATAGGGCAGGCGCGCCACGAACGTCACCTCGTTGCAAGAGGATTAGATGAGAATCCACGTCCAACGATTGTAACATCCAGGAAGATTTATGTCGTGCATTCGCTGCGCGTCGCAAGGCGCCAATCCACGCCACACATTTCGCTGCGTACGCCGCCTGCCCTCTGAGTTCATCAAGCACCCAGTTTTGCCAATCGCGAGAGGCTCCCGCGAAGCGCCTCGTGAATCCCATTCGTGCACTGCCGCTACTTGAACTCCTCAACGCGCGGCAAGATCACGATCAGCAGCGTCGCCAGCGGCCCTAAGAGGAGTGATAGGAGCCACCAGATCAAGCCACTTCGCCCTTTCGCTTGCGCTAGCCCGGCGTTGATGAGCGAGAGTGTCCCCCAACCAACAAAGTAAGATGTTGAATCGTTCATGCTTGTCTTTCAAAGCTGCAAAGCTGTTGGACGTACAACAAGTCGGAAACGCCAGTTCAAGGCGTGTTCCCCGGCGCCATCTCGGCACGTCGTTCAACGTGCTTCCGACCGTCTTCGGGTAAAACGGCTTTCCTGCTATCTACGCTGCAATCGAACTAAGTTGCAATACCAGGAACAGCGCGTGGATGCCCGAAAACACGAGGACTCGCCTGCCGGATGGAGAGTGGTGAATTTCGATGATTCGTGGAGAACGCCAAACTTCACTCCGCGTTCTTTCCGATCGCGCCCTAGCGATCTCTCCAACGCGAGGATGCGCGGAATGCCGCCTTTGGCAGCCGTAGACAAGACATGCCACGTCGCCACTGGAATCGGCAACTCATGTCTTCAACGTCGGGCGAAGGCCGTTCGGCCACCAGATGACGGATGATAGCGTAACCCGCCGTGATGCACCCGAAGCATGCCCGACTTTGGCGTTCCAGCAGCCGCTCTTGCTGAATGCCGCCTTGCGCGCGAATCTAGGGGTAGCTTGCTTCTCCGCGGCGGCCGGCCCACGGCGACTAGACGGCGACTTGGCTGTACGCTTGAAGGTCGCATTTTCGAGACGGCCACGGGCATGGTGTTCTTCCCGGCGCCATCCTCCCGTGGACGAAGGACTTTTCTCAAAAGGCGGACAACGTACGCATGACAGCATCTCGCTTGGGGCGTCTCAACCTGATTGCATTGTTGACGTTTGCAGTAGGGTGCGAGGAAAAGCTCGGTAACCATTTAACGATGACCTTGGCCACCACCCCAATCGTCCACGACAGTGGTCTATTGGACTTGCTCATTCCGATGTTCGAGCGTCAAACCGGAATCGAAGTGAAAATCGTTGTGGCGAGAAGCAGTCAAGTGCTGGAAATAGGGCGTCGTGGGGATGCCGACGTGCTGTTGACCCATTCGCCCGCCGAAGAGGATGCATTTATCAACGCAGATTACGGAATCGACCGCAGGCCCTTCATGGAGAGTGATCTTGTGCTGGTTGGTCCAGACGCTGACCCCGCTCGCGTGCGTGAGGCGTCGTCCATTACCGATGCATTCTCCCGAATTGCAAAACACCGAACCTGTTTCGTGTCAAACAGCGACACGGCAGAAATCCACAGCAAAGAACAAGAAATTTGGCAGGCGGCAGGAATTGCCCCGCAGGGCGCGTGGTGTATGCAAGTAGATTCGAAAATGGCGGCGGCCCTTCGTCTGGCAAGCAAGGCGCAAGCATACACGCTCACCGATCGACGCACATTCTTCGCACTACGCGACCAGTTGGACCTCACCATTCTCTCAGAAGGCGATCCTCGGCTGCATATGGTCTACTCCGTCCTTTTGCTTAACCCACACCGAAACCCTCAAGGCCGACACCATGCGGCGCAAGCGTTCGCCGACTTCGTAGAGTCGCGGGGAACGCAGCGAGCAATTGGCGAGTTTGGCGTCAAGCAATATGGGCAAACGTTATACTTCCCCAAGTATCCTCCTCAAGATTAGCCGCCCGCGAACGCTCCGCACGAGCTCGTTGTTGGTCCCTGAGGATTTCGAAAACAATCAAAATCTTCTGATTGAAACATCGATACATTACGATATATTTGAATAACAAGCCAATACGCCACGCACGGGACTTTCAAGCCATCTTTGCCATTGCACTACGGCCCAAGCAAGGCATGTCGTCGTCTATGAAGACGCAGTTATCGCCGGCAAAACGAGCCGAAATATCGAGGCGTCGCTGCTTTGCCCTCCCCTGGGAGGTTCTGCGACCATGGTCGCTATTGCGGTTAGCCGTGAACAGGTATCTGCGCGATGACCGCAAGTCGAGTTTGGCGCCGATCGATGCGCCTCGGTTAGCTCGATGTCCACTCTACACAAACGACCAAAAGTTTCTTAACGCCCCGATCTCGTCATGACTATCACCGAAATATCACCGTCGCAATTAGCCGACCTTTACCGGCAGGAGCGGCAGATCGATCTGATCGATGTGCGCACTCCCGCCGAGTTTGAGGAAGTCCATCTGCTCCATGCCCGGAACATTCCCCTGGATCAACTTGATCCGGCGGCGTTGATACAATCTCGCAGTGATTCGGCGCAAGAGCCGCTTTACCTAATTTGCCAATCGGGAAGCCGGGGACGACAGGCCTGCGAGAAGTTTCGCAAGGCAGGCTTCTTGCACGTAGTCAATGTTGAGGGAGGAACACGGTCCTGCATCGAAGCCGGGCTTCCGGTCGTTCGCGGCCGGAAGACGATTTCGCTGGAGCGGCAGGTCCGGATTGCCGCCGGGCTGTTGGTGCTCCTCGGAGTGGTTCTGGGGTGGTTTGTGCATCCGGCGTTTTTTGCGCTTGCAGCGTTCGTCGGAGCTGGCCTGGTGTTTGCGGGAGTCACCGATACGTGTGGCATGGCCTTGCTCTTGGCCCGGATGCCGTGGAATCGGTGCGGCGGCGCGAGCTCGACCACGTGTAAAGTTGGTTAAGGTCTTTGGGTTCGTATTGCAGGAGCCGGATCATGAAACTGCTCATCGTGGGCGGCGTGGCGGGTGGCGCCTCGGCCGCGGCTCGCGCTCGACGCCTTTCGGAAGACGCTCACATTGTGGTGTTTGAGCGCGGCCCGGATGTGTCGTTCGCCAACTGCGGCCTGCCATATTACATCGGCGGCGTCATCGCTCAGCGCGAGAAATTGTTAGTCACCACGCCCGATCGATTGCAAGCCCGGTTCCGCCTGGATGTACGCACGCGAACTTCCGTCGAAGCGATCAACCGGGAGGCAAAAACGGTCCGCGCACGCAATCTTGCAACCGGAGAAGAATACGAGGAAAGCTACGACAAGCTCATCCTTGCGCCGGGCGCGGCGCCGCTGCGTCCGCCGATTCCAGGAATTGACCTGCCAGGCGTATATACGCTTCGCAACTTGCAGGACATGGACCAGATTGCGCAACACGTCGCCCAAGGTATCAAGCATGCGGTGGTCGTGGGCGCAGGATTCATTGGCCTGGAGCTTGCGGAGAACTTGGTGCATCGGGGAATATCCGTCACGATCGTCGAATTGCAAGACCAAGTGTTGCCGCCGCTCGACAAGGAAATGACGACTCCCATTCTTCAAACGCTCACCGCCCATGGTGTGACCGTGCTCTTGGGCGAGTCGGCCGAGGCGTTTGAACCAACATCAGGGGGACTCTCCGTTCGCTTGAAATCGGGGCGACAGTTGCCCACTCAATTGATCGTGCTGGGAGTGGGCGTACGGCCGGAAAACCAATTGGCGGTGGAAGCAGGCTTGGAAGTGGGGCCGCGCGGCGGCATTCGCGTCGATGAATACCTGCGCACCAGCGACCCTGACATTTACGCCGTGGGCGACGCCATTGAAGTGCGTGATTTCGTGCTGGGAACGCCCACCCAAGTTCCCCTCGCTGGGCCCGCCAACCGCCAGGGCCGCATTGCCGCCGATAATATCTTTGGGCGCGCTGTACGCTATCGGGGCACGCAAGGCACGGCGATTGTTGGCGTGTTTGACCGCACAGCCGCAATGACGGGAGCCTCAGAAAAGGCTTTGCGACGCGCGGAGCGGTCCTATCGCATGGTGTACGTCCATCCGACACATCACGCCGGGTATTATCCTCACGCCGAAGCCATGACGCTCAAGGTGCTGTTCGCCCCCGACACAGGAAAGCTACTAGGCGCCCAAGCGGTCGGCGGGGCAGGCGTCGATAAACGGATCGACGTGCTGGCGGTCGCCATTCAGGCAGGCATGACCGTATTTGACCTGGAAGAAGCCGAACTAGCTTATGCGCCGCAATATGGTTCGGCCAAAGATCCGATCAACATGGCAGGCTTTGTAGCGGCCGGTTTGCTGCGAGGGGATCATCCACAAATAGACGTAGCCGCCCTAGAGACGCTATCTACCGCAGAGCGTCCATTACTGCTGGATGTGCGAACCCCCGAGGAATACGCCGCGGGTCACATTCCCGGTGCGATGAATGTGCCCATCGACGAGCTGCGAACCCGCCTGCATGAATTACCACAGGGAGAAATCGTAACCTATTGCCAAGTTGGGCAGCGGGGCTACCTCGCAGCGCGCATTTTGCTTGCCGCAGGACGGTCGGCTCGGAATCTAAGCGGCGGCTACAAGACCTATCTTTTGTGGCATCCCCCGGCGCTGGAGCCTAGCGCTTCAACCTGAACGTACCATCGGTCGCTATTCGGTGATCTCGCGAATCACGCGGCATGGATTCCCGGCAGCAAAGGTGTTGCCAGGAATATCGCGGGTGACCACGCTTCCGGCTCCGATCACTGCCTGTGGTCCAATCGTCACGCCAGGGCAAATGATGGCCCCGCCCCCTACCCATACATCGGCGCCAATGGTAATTGGCTTGCCGAATTCCTGCTGCCGGCGTTGCTGGGCGTTCATAGGGTGAGTGGCTGTATAAATCTGCACGGCCGGGCCGAACAAAGAGTAGTCGCCGATTGTGACCTGGCACACATCCAACACGACACAGTTAAAGTTAAAGAATACCCGTTCCCCCAGGAGGATATTCGTTCCGTAATCGCAGTAGAACGGCGGCTGCATCCACACCGATTCACCGCCGCGGCCAAAAAGCTGTTTAAGCAGCGAGCGGCGTCGCTCGTGCTCTTGCTCTCGCGTGGCGTTAAGCTCTTGGCGCAGGTTTCGGGCTCGCTCGCGAGCGGCTAACAGTTCGGGATCGAACGGATCGTATAACTCTCCCGTTAGCATCTTCTCTCTTTCGCTCGGCATTGGTTCACCCTCGGTTGAGCGTTCGGGTAGCGTTGTCCTGAAATTGTACGGAGGCGACGCCAATCGGCCAGTTTCCCTGCCGCAGCCGCCCATATCGCTGCAGCTAAATTCCGTTTGGGTTCTCGATATGCGGAACGGCAGCCGGTACCATGTGGCCGCAAACAAGGACAGCAATTTCCGCCAGAGAACGAAAGGTTCGATTCATGAAGCGGCATATCGCAGCGAGGTTCGACCGCATGAACATTGCCAAAGAAAACGTAAAGGCTCCAATTCCCATTTCCTTCTTTGCTGCGGCGAGCGGGAGCCAGCAAACCATTTGCAATTTCGTTCATCTGCTCGCCATTGGATTTGTACTGGGTTGGAGCCAGGCATATGCCGATGGTCCCTCAACCCCAACGACATTTCTATCGAACGGAGTGACAGCGCACCGGGGCAACTCAGGCGAGTTTCCTGAAAACACCTTGCCCGCGTTCCAAAGCGGCATTGAACTGGGAGCCGATTGGATCGAACTCGATATATTTCGCACTCGTGATGGACAACTTGTCGTAATCCATGACCCCACTACGGGCCGTGTGGGTGACAAGGATCTGCCGGTCGCCGCATCCACGTACGAAGAATTGCGCACCGTGGATGTCGCCGCTGATTTCCGCTGCCGTCATAGGAAGTCCCTTGAGGAATGCCCTCCGCAAACCATTCCGCGACTCGAGGATGTCCTGCGAATGGTCATGCGCCAGGATCGCACGCGAGTATCGATCCAACCCAAGATGGATTGCGTGGCGGACGCAGTTGGTTTAGTAAGACAACTGGGCGCCGAGCGGTGGGTCGGGTTCAACGACAGCAATCTAACCTACATGAGCGAAGTCAAACGGCTGGCGCCCGAGATTCCGGTATTTTGGGATCGCAGTAACGACACGAACGTGGATGACGATATTCGCGTCGCCCGCCAGCATGGATTTGAATCGCTGGTGTTGCACCACAGCGGAGTGACGGCCGACAAAGTCCAGAAGATTCGGGCTGCTGGCATGGAAGTTGGCGCTTGGACGGTCAACGATGTGGCGGATCTCGCGCGGCTACTCGCCTTAGGAGTCCAGCGAATCTATACCGATTATCCGCGAACGCTTCTGGCTTTACTCGCGCAGCAGCAGTTGGCCCCAGTCGCGTGCGAGGGAACCTATGCGCACCACTTGCAAGGAATCTGCACCGACACTGAGTCAATCTACTGGAGCTTCACGACAAAACTGGTAAAGACCGATCGCACGGGCAAGGTGTTGAAGCAAACCGCAGCGGCCAACCACCACGGCGACCTATGCTACCAAGACGGCAAGGTGTACGTGGCCGTCAATCTGGGCCGCTTCAACCATCCTCAAGGGAATGCCGATTCTTGGGTGTATGTCTACAACGCCGATGACTTGTCGCTAACGGCGAAGCACAAGGTCCCCGAGGTGTTTCACGGCGCAGGGGGCATCGAAGTGCGGGACGGCCACTTCTTCGTAGTTGGCGGCCTGCCAGAGGGAGTCGAAGAAAACTACGTCTACGAGTACGACGGCGCCTTCCGTTTTGTCAAAAAGCATATTCTCCCCAGCGGCCATACCCATTTGGGAATCCAGACTGTGACGTTCGCCGATGGCCGCTGGTGGTTTGGCTGCTACGGACGCCCTGCTGTGTTGCTTGTCACCGACGCCCAATTTCGCAATGTACGGCGGTACGAATTTGACTGTTCGCTGGGAATCGCGCCCTTGGAAGGCGAGCGGTTTCTGGTTGGCCGCGGCGCCTGCTCTCAGACGACGGGCTGCACCGGTCGGGCGGTTGTGGCCGCCGCCGATCCCCAAAACGGTCTCAAGGTGATCGCCGAGCAAATGCCGAAAGAGTAAGCGTTCGTCGTTGTCTGCCAGCAACCCGAAAACGCAGAAGCGAAGTCATTTAACCCCGGCCCGTCTTCCAATTCGGGCCGCAGCGCCAACGGCTAAATAGTTATGGCGCCCAAAAGTTGGGCGCTGTTACGTCCAACAACACTGCCCTCACGCGCTGGGTAAAGGCAACCAGAGAACGCTGGACTGTGTAAGAACAGAAAGGGCCTAAGACTTTCTCACGGGGTGTCCCGTCGCTATCGGTTTCGCGTTCAAGAGGCGTTTAGTCGTAATCTTGCTCGGGCTCGGCCCACATGATGGCGTTTCCGTCTGCATCAATTTCGACGTGAATTACATGAGGACGACAACAAACAGGGCAATCCTCAACGTACTCTTGCCGCGATCCCGCCGAGAGGTCGATCGGCGTAACAATTTCCTCACCGCAGGCGTCGCAAAGATAGCTGGCTTCCTCCGTTGGCATAAACCGCCTCATCGGGTAAAGAAGCGCACAAGCCACAGAATCGCCGTGAGTAATATGCTAATGAGAATACAGGTCGTCAGCGGAAAGTAGAACCGGAAGTTATCGCGCTCGATGGCCACATCGCCGGGTAAACGGCCAAGCCACGGAATTGAAGGAGCAAGCAACACCAGCACGCCAACGCCAGCAATCAGCAAACCAATTAGGATCAGAATCCATCCGGGATGCTGCATCATGACGATTACTTCTTCTTGACCTTCGCGGACTGAACCTTCTGCTTGAGCATCTTCTTTCGCAGGTTAGGAAACTTTATAGCGGGCCTGCGGGCAGTCGGTTTCTGGTTCTTCGACATAGTATGTTCCTCCCTTTGAATCGTATCGCGATCCAAGGAAAAGAAAACCAGGCGTCATCGGCAAAGAAGCCGCTTGGAATTGTTGTAACCGGCTTTCAAGGTAACAGCCCTTGGCGTGCGTGACCTTTGCAGATGCGCCGGTCCTACTACAATGATCTTTGATATTGCATTTGCGCCCAGACCAGCGGGACCATGATACCACTGCAAGACACCGTTCAGTCAAGGAGCGTCCCGGTGGTAACCTGGACGATAATTGCCCTGAACGTCCTGGTGTTCTTCTACGAATGGGACCTGACGGACGCCCAGTTACAGAGATTCGTCTGGCTGCTGGGCATGACGCCAGCGCGATTGACCTCCGATCCGTCCAGCTATTGGACGCTTCTGACCTCGCTGTTTCTGCACGGCGGCTGGGTGCATCTGGTGGGCAATATGTGGGCCCTGTATCTTTTTGGCGACAATGTCGAAGACCGGATGGGACCGGTTCGGTATCTGCTCTTCTATCTGTTGTGCGGAATCGCAGCCGGACTCACCCACTATGCGACGAACCGTCTGAGCACGGTTCCCGTTGTCGGCGCCTCAGGCGCAATTGCCGGGGTCTTCGGTGCGTACTTTCTGCTCTTTCCCCTGGCGCGTGTGATCACGTTGATTCCGCTGTTGTTCATACCGTTATTTGTGGAAATTCCGGCGGTCGTCTACTTTGCGTTCTGGTTCGTTAGCCAATTGTTCAGCGGAGTACTGTCGCTATCGGCTGGCGACCATTACGGCGGCGTCGCATGGTGGGCGCACGTGGGCGGTTTTGTGACGGGGATGGCGCTCTTGCCCCTGTTCCAAAAGCCCCAGAAAGAGCGCCGCCCCTTCTACGACGACGAATACTGGCCTTGGTAAGGAACACGCTGCCATGAGCGGCATTGGGGTCCTATTCTGGTTTTTCTTCCTTGTAGCGATGCTCCAGCCGGTGTTGCGGCAGAAGATGTTGGAATCGTGCCGCATGCGGCTGCTGCGCAAGTTGGAAAAACAGCGGCAAAGCCGCGTAATTCTCCTCATTCACCGCCAGGAAACCATGAGCTTACTTGGGTTTCCCGTAGTGCGTTTCATCGATATTGAGGATTCCGAGGCGGTCATTCGGGCGCTGCGTCTAACCACGCCCGATACCCCCATCGATCTCGTGCTCCACACGCCGGGCGGACTCGTATTGGCGGCCCTCCAAATCGCGCAAGCAATCAAGGCGCACCGAGGCAAGGTGACGGTGATTGTGCCGCACTACGCCATGTCGGGAGGCACGCTCATTGCACTTGCGGCTGACGAAATCCTGATGGATGACCACGCGGCCCTGGGACCGGTTGATCCGCAGGTAAACCAGTATCCTGCATCCTCGATCCTGCGGGCCGTCAATTCCAAAGACATTAACCGAGTTGATGACGAAACACTGATCCTCGCTGACGTTGCAGAGAAAGCATTACGTCAGATCCGGCAAGAAATTATCGAGTTGCTTGAGGACAGAATGCCTGCCGACCAAGCCGCCGCGCTGGCCGAAAAACTAAGCCAGGGGACTTGGACGCATGATCATCCGATCACCCGTAAAGACGCCGAAGAACTGGGTCTTCCGGTGCGTGGCGAGATTCCTGTTGAGTTCTACCAATTAATGGCCTTATTTCGACAACCTACGCGCCGGCAAGCGAGCGTACGATATGTGCCAGAGCCATACGGCCCTCCCGCATCGTCTCAGAAGGAGAACGATTAGTGAACGCCGGCGCGGACGCCGCCGGGAGAGTAGCGACGCAGGCCATCCGAAGCACATTCTCGGCATTTCACCAAAAGGAGCGTGAGAAGGAAGCCGCGTTCGACTGATGGCGTAAGACAAGAACGCCTTCGCGTGTTCTCCTCCCATGTGCGGGCGCATCAACGATTCTGCTGGACGCAAGAAGATTGTTGGGAGACGAATTCGCCCCGTGGCTTACGCCACTCCTTTTCCACAACGACCGGAGGCTTGCCGAATCGTCTGCGAACCCGATTAATCGCTCGCAACGCGCCCAGCCGCAGCAGCAGTTTTCGCTCTAGGACGCGTTTACCGGGAAAATTCAAGAGCGCAACACCAATCAGAATGGTTAGGACTCCCTGCCCCGGTGTAACCAGCATGACAGCCCCCATAGCGACGAGCACCACGCCCAATAGATTTTTCAAGAAGAGTAGGCTCCAACGGAGCACGGGATGACGATCCGCCCAACCGCCCCGTGCGTTCGTAAAGTAGTTCGATGGCATCAGCAAGATTAACCAAGTCACAGCGACAAGACTGCCGATGAACATCGCCAGGGCGATTCCAGCCCCCCAGGCTACTTCGCTCCAATCAAGCCCCGCTAAAGCTGCCCATTGGCCTATTTCTAGCAGCGCATTTTCAACCCAATCGCGCATCGTTACGTAGAATCCGTTTGCTATTGCGCTCCCGAGGGAGCAAGTGTTTCTCAATGTGGGGCCGTAGGAGATTGCAGAACGAACGCAACGCCGGTTTTGGGAAACTCCACCACAAGCGCGACGTCGTTTTACCTTTCATCGTGAAGAAGGCCGTAACCAAACAGCCTCCACGAAGGCAAAAAAACACTAAGATACTCACGCAGAAGCAGGTATTCTCCTGGTTTCTAGAGGCGGGGCGGGAGGAAGTCCGGTGACTTCGAGAATTTCCCGCTCGTCCAATGTCTCGCGTTCCAGCAGGGCGTCAGCCAAAGCGTCGAGTTGCCGACGGTAGGTTGTCAGCAATCGCCGCGCTTCAGCATGGCAGTCGTTCAGGATCTTAAGCACCTCGGCGTCGATGATGCGTCCGGTTTCTTCACTATAGAGCTTCTCGCCGCCGAACCCGTCTAAGCCCGCCAAGTAAGGATTCTCGCGGGGGGCAAGCTGCACCATTCCGAGTTTCTCGCTCATGCCCCAGCGTGTAACCATGTTGCGTGCTAACTGGGTCGCCTGCTCAATATCGTTTTCAGCGCCGGTCGTCTTGGCCCCATATACGATTTCCTCGGCGGTTCGCCCCCCCAACATGCCAATGATTCGAGCTCGCAAATAGGCCTCAGGGTAATTATAGCGATCCGACTCGGGCCGCTGATAGGTCACGCCCAAAGCACGACCGCGTGGCACAATGGTTACCCGATTCACGGGATCGGCGCCCGGCACCACTAGACCCAAAATAGCGTGGCCGCCTTCGTGGTAGGCGATCCGTTCGCGATCCTGCTGGCTGAGCAGCAATGGACGCTCTGGACCGAGCACAATTTTTTCCAGCGCATCCATGAAGTCTTTATGGCGAACCGTGTTCTGTTCACGACGGGCCGCCAGCAACGCCGCTTCATTCACCAGGTTTCGAAGGTCCGCGCCCGATAAGCCCGGCGTAGCCGACGCAATTTCTGCAAGGACCACATCGTCGTCGAGCGGAACATTGCGGGTATGGACTTTAAGGATTGCCTCGCGCCCATTGCGGTCGGGAAGGTTGACCACGACGCGCCGGTCGAAACGGCCCGGCCGCAACAGGGCCTTATCCAACACGTCGGGCTGGTTCGTCGCAGCCAGGACAATCACCCCCTCGCGACTAGAGAAGCCGTCCATCTCGGTAAGGATCTGATTCAAGGTCTGCTCTTGCTCGCTTGATCCGCCAATGGCGGTACGCCCCCGCGCACGACCAATCGAGTCCAACTCGTCGATAAAGATAATGGCCGGGGCGTTTTCGCGAGCTTGTCGGAACAAATCGCGCACCCGCGCGGCGCCAACTCCCACGATCATTTCGACAAACTCGGAAGCACTCATCGAGAAGAACGGCACCCCCGCCTCGCCCGCGACAGCGCGGGCCAGCAAAGTCTTGCCCGTGCCCGGAGCGCCAATCAGTAGCACCCCTTTGGGCGCCGTGCCGCCTAGCCGCGTGTACTTCTTCGGATCTTTGAGAAAGTCAACAATTTCGACGAGCTCATTCTCCGCTTCATCAATTCCTGCGACATCAGCAAAAGTTACACGATCCGTTGGATCTTGATCGACGCGGCGAGCACGGCTACGGCCAATGCCCATCAATCCGCCTCCCATCCCGCCGCGCGCCATCCGCCGGTACATCCACACGTAGAAGCCAATCAGCAAGACGGCCGGTCCAAAACCAAACAAAATCAGCCAAAGCGGGCTAGTCCCGGTTTCAATCGGTTCCGCACTAATTTCGACCCCGTGTGAGATCAGAAACTCCTCTAATCCCGGATCAACAAACGAGGGAAGCGTGGTCGTAAAGCTTTGCACATCCCGCGGCTTATCGCCGGGCCGTCCATCGGCCGGTTCAGTCGTTGGGTAGCGAACAGGTTGGACAAAACGCCCGGTGATTGTCTCGCCACGGCTATAGATCTTCGCGACGTTGTCACGGGCGACCTCTTCCCGAAAAAGCGTATAGGGCACGGTGACCGGCCCGGCGCTGGAAAACAACGCGCTCACAAGCAAATAGTTAGCGACCAGGATGAGTAAGAACCAAAGCCAGGCGCGGCGGGGCGGCAGTTTCGGGGCCCGCTGGCCTTCGCCCGCCTTACGGGTTCGAGGGTCACCGTCACGTTGCGGTTGCGGTTTCGCGGTACTCATAGACGAATTCTTCGAACGTTTGTTTTCAAGCGATCCCAAGGACAAACCCGATTCCGCCATTGCGCGCTAACGGCGCACGCTGGTATTGGCGTTTCGGGCGGCAGACTCATGTGGCAAGATTTGTTGCATTAAATCAATTTCGCCGCAATTCGCTACCTCACGTGTATTGCCTTTCATTTACAGCTCTGTTTCTGCTTGGGCGCCCCCGTCAGACGCAACATAGGAGCAAATGAGAAGCAAGCCTCCCGCCCGGGCGCCCAGGTGAGTAGCAACTCTTGCTCCAACCGTCTCCGTCAAAAGGTCGATTCCCCCCAAGCAGCGTTTTGTTTTGAAATCTTTGATTACCAACGGGAAGGGAGCGTCGGTTAATCTGCATACCAACGTCGCATCGCCCCCATCAAAAGGCCGCGCTCCATGGCGGCAAGAACTTTGAGCGATAATTCCCGGTTGTCCGATCGGGTACACTAATTAGGTGAGCCGAACTGGCGGCGAAAAAATCCCCCGTAGACGTAAGGTACGATGTCTAACTGTGACCTTGACAGCTCGGTGCCCGATTGGATCATCGAGCATCCCGAAACACTCGCTGTCTTCCAGGAATTGGGAATCGATTACTGTTGCGGCGGAAAGTCTTTAGCTTACGCATGCCGCGAGCAACGACTCGACGCCGAAGTCGTACTTAAGAAACTGTGGGAACAAATCGAAGCCCACCGCCACCAAAGCAAAGACGCATCCATACCACCGCCCCGAGACGGGCAATAACGATAAACTTGTCCACGGCATTCCGTTCCTACACTGAGTCAGCTACGCTCTGGCCCCGTTTTGGCGGCCATCGCGGTGGTTGTTAGCCGAATGAGCCGTTGGTCCACTTGACGTAAGGGACCACCGATTCGCACGATTTTCAGTGCCGCAAATACGACGTTCGAAAGCGGAAGTGCTTGCACGAAGCGAGTTCTCGCTGCCAATCGCCAAATTGAGCTGGGTCCGCCGTGTCGCCGCCGTTGCGTTAGAAACGGCGATCATCTGTTCCGTGGCGAACAAAGAGTATCCACGCCTTTCGCTACTGCATCTGGTGGAAGTGACGTGCGACAGCAAGTCTCAGCCATAGCGAGATAAACAACACGATCGGTCACGCAATGCCCGAACGAGCATACAACTGGAATTTACCAACAATCTGAGCGACGCCCTTGAGCGGTTCGAACTCCCAGGTTTCTACGATCTCGCTTACCAAGTATTCCAGCGGCGGTGAAATGTGAGTCATACGCAGACGCACCCGGACTCGCGATCTCATCCTCCGACAGATTCAACGTCGCTCGGCAAGTGAAGGTGATGGGCTTCATACGACGTTGTGAAGGCGATATGCCGATACGCGTAACTCTCTGTGCCCCGTGGCTCCTGGGTGTTTGTCAACAATCTCAAGGTTTCTGAGCAATGAAAGCAACAACGTTTTCGGGCAAGCGATATTCTCCATAACCGTGCGTCGCTCGCACACGAAAACCGATTTGCTCTAATAACGAGGTAATGTCAGCCTCGGCGAAAAGCTGCTGACAATGCAATTCCTCGCGGCGACGATAGCCGTCATTGATCTTGCGGAAGGTCACAATGCGGCGGGCCAAGCGACGATTCTCCTCGTCCTGGCGATACTCCACCAGGCAAGTCCAATCCGCACCCTCGGTAAACGCCTGAGTGCGTCCGGCACAGCGTCCGGGGCCGGCAACATCGAAGATCAACAAACCGCCCGGCGCAAGCGCGTCGTAAACTCTTTGGCACACAGCCCGCAAGGTTGGGAGTGAGTGGTTGGGATCAAAGAGATAGTTGAACACTTCACCGATGGCCGTCACAGCCCTGCAGGGCGGAAACGGAACCGAAACGAACGACGCCACGACCAACTTCGCTTCGGGTACGCGTCGACGCGCCAACGCGATCATGGCGGGTGAAATGTCTACCCCCAGCACGTCATAACCCGCGTCGACGAGTTCTCGGGCCCATATTCCGCTGCCACAGCCTAAATCGATGATAAGCCCTTGGTGAATCCCTGCCTGGCGTAAGTACTGTAAGAGGCCCGGACTCACTCCGCGGGCAAAACCGCCAAAACCTTGGTCATGGATGTAGGCAAGATCGTCGTCGTAAGGTCCGGTCAGGGACATAATACGGTGGATAAGACTTTGAGGCGAACAAGACGACGCAGGAGGTCTCTCACATTCAGACGAGTTTCTTTTGTAGTCTGAGACCGACGAGAGTATCCCACACTCCTCATCGACGTCAAAGTAACGTTGTTGCGTACCCTCGTCATGTTGACCGTGGACGCGAAGTTCGTCAAGCACTTCTGGTCAGCCCCAAAGTACAAAGAGTGTTCCTTCTCTCGCAAGATTTGAGCCTTCACTCCAGACGAGTTCATCAAGATCAACGCATCCTCATAGAGGATAAATTGTGCGGGCGCCATGAGCGCCCCTGCCGGTTCTGGAAAATGGTCACGATAACCGCTCAAGCCGGCTAGGCAGGTTAGTGAAGGCGAAAACAAACGGCGGACGCCGCAAATCGGTCAGGATTTCCGTGTGCTACGACTCACAACGCCGTCCTACAAATCGAAGACTATCGAGGACAGCGCGGCTGGATCACGCATTAGCAAGCGCCTCGCCCCGATTTGTATCGCCGCGCACCGTAGGTTCAGAACCACGGCCGTAACGACTAGCTCCGTTGGTCCAGTCCGGTATCTTCGCTATATTCGCCTAATCAGCGTCTACATGTTGAAGCGAAAGAGGAACGCACCATTGACCAGACACGGTGCAATCCCTCACACCCCCCGCCCAGTAGCCGTTATTCAGTAAACGGCGGTCAGGGCGACGGGAGCCGGGAGTTACCTTGACCGATACTGTGCATGACGATCCCTCGCACCAAAGTCATTGCCGCAACCCGCCATCTTCAAGCCGCGGACCCCGTTATGAGGCGACTCGTCGACGTCATAGGACCGTTCACGTTGCGGCTGGAGCGTGATCGATTTCGGACGTTGGTCCAGGCAATTATTTCTCAACAAATCTCCACTGGCGCAGCCCGTGCGGTTCGCCAGCGTCTGGAGCAGTTCGCGGCTCCCCAGGGCGTAACGGCCGCATGGTTAGCGCGATTGAGCGTTGACGAGTTGCGGAGCGTGGGTATCTCGCTGCAGAAAGCGACGTATCTCCTGGATCTCGCACGGCGAGTCAACGACGGGGCCCTGGATCTGCGGAATATTGGGCGGCTTTCCGATGAACGGGTTATCGAACAGCTTACTCAGGTGAAGGGAATCGGACGTTGGACCGCGCAGATGTTCCTGATCTTCTCACTCGGACGACTCGACGTGCTTCCCCACGATGACCTGGGAGTGCGGGTGGCGATTCGCGATGAGTACGGCTTGGACGATCTCCCAGACAAGGAAACGTGTCACGCCATCGCCGCCCCTTGGCGGCCGTACGCGTCGGTAGGCAGTTGGTATTGCTGGCGTGCACTTGAACTTAGACGAAAGAGTGCGCAAGCCTGAGGGGGCCCGAACTTCACGCCGTTTGCGATTTCAAGTTCGCCAAGAGCTTTTGCAGTGCGGCTGGCTCGACGGGCTTGACCAAGTGATGATCAAAACCCGCCTCTTGTGAACGGCGTATATCTTCCTCTTGTCCCCAGCCGGTCAAAGCGACGATAACGATGTTCTGTCCCCACGGGAACTCGCGGATGCGGCGGCAAGTATCGTACCCATTCAATTTCGGCATTCCGATATCCAGCAGCACCATGTCGGGATGAAACGCGGCCGCCACCTCTAAACCTTCCTGGCCGTCGTGGGCCGTGCGCGCATCGTTTCCGATCATCCTGAGCATCATCGCCAAGCTGCGTGCTGCATCCACGTTATCATCCACAACCAAGATACGTCGTCGCGGAGAGCGTGCCGGAGGTTCAACATCGTCATCGTCTTCACGTTGGTTCATCACCGACAGGACAACCGGAAGGCGAACAATGAACTCGCTTCCCTTACCGTAGCCTTCGCTATGAGCCTCAACACTTCCTCCGTGCAATTCGACTAATTGCTTCACAACACTCAAGCCCACCCCCAACCCGCCTTGCGATTTCTCCACCGACCGATCCACTTGAACGAACATGTCAAAGATTTTGGACATCATCGGAGCGGGGATGCCTATGCCTGTATCTTTGACGCGAATGACTGCTTTGCCTTCGTCTTGCTCCACGGTAAGCCAGATGCGGCTTCCATGGTCGCTGTACTTGACGGCGTTCGTCACCAGGTTGCTCAACACCTGGGAAAGTCGCGTCTTATCGGCGTCCACGTAAATGGAATCGTCGGGCAAGGTAACGATCAGTTTGTTCTCATGTTGGCGAATTAGGGGGTCGCAAGTCTCAAGCGCGCTTTCGACTATGCTCGCAACCGAGATCCGCTCCTTGTTGAGCGTCAATTTACCACGACTAATGCGGCTGACGTCGAGCAGGTCATCCACCAGTCGTACCAGCTGTTGCAATTGCCGCTCCATCATGGAGCGAGCTTGCTCGACCGCTGCACGGTCATTAGCCGCCAGCCGCATCACCTGCAGACCATTGCGGAGGGGCGCCAAGGGATTGCGGAGCTCGTGTGCTAGAAGCGCAAGAAACTCATTCTTTCGCCGTTCCTCGGCTTTGCGGGCGGTAATGTCACGGGCAATCTTCGAGGCTGCGATGATCTTTCCCTCGGAGTTCCGCACGGGAGAAATGGTAAGCGAAACCTCGACGCGGGAGCCATCCTTGCGGACCCGCTGGGTCTCGAAATGCTCAATCCGCTCCCCCAGTTTGATTCGATCGATGATCGTCTGCAATTCTTCCGGATGTTCAGGCGGTATCAACACCGAAAGTGGTTTGCCCACGATCTCGTCGGCGGTGTAGCCATAAAGCCGCTCTGCTCCACGGTTCCAACTGATGATCACACCGTCGAGGTTTTTGCTGATGATGGCGTCGTCCGACGACTCGACGATTGCCGCCAAATGCAAGCGATCCTCCACGGCTCGCCGCGCTTCGGTAACATCGCGAAAGACTAGCACTACCCCCGTGATAACACCGTTATCATCCCGAATGGGAGCGCCGGAATCGTCGATCGGCGTTTCGTGTCCGTCTTTGGAAATGAGAATGGTATGGTTCGCCAGTCCAACCACCACCCCTTCGCGAAGAACCTTAACCACCGGATTCTCGATGGGCTGGCGCGTCTCTTCGTTGACAATATGAAAGACTCGTTCTAACGATTGCCCGATCGCCTCGTGCACCTGCCAACCGGTCAACGTCACCGCGACGGGGTTCATAAACGTCACACGCCCTTCGCAATCGGTCACGATGACCGCGTCGCCGATGCTCGTCAAAGTAACGCGCAGTTGTTCGCGATGGCGGTGTTCTTCTTCTTTGGCGCGTTGTGCTTCACGAGCGCTTGTCTCGGCGGCTTGGCGCGCGGCCTCTTCTTGGAGCAAACGCCGGGCATTCTCCTCGGCCAACCTTCGCTCTGTCAGATCCCGAGTCACCTTGGCGAAGCCGCGGAGCGAGCCAACTTCATCGCGAAGCGCCGTTATGACAATGTTGGCCCAGAACTTTGAGCCGTCTTTACGAACACGCCACCCCTCATCTTCGATACGGCCTTCGGTAGCCGCCCTCCGCAATTCTTCTGCGGGCCAGCCTTGCTCCACGGCCTCAGGGAGGTAGAACCGGGAGAAGTGCTCGCCAACAACTTCCTCGGCGGTGTACCCCTTGATGCGTTCCGCGCCGGCATTCCAGGTGACGATCCTCCCCTCCGGATCGAGCATAAAAATGGCGTAGTCCTTGATCCCCTCAATAATTAGCCGGAACCTCTCCTCGCTCAAACGCAGTTTCTCCTCAACCTGCCTACGGCCCGTCAAATCACGTGTGATTTTCAGAAAGCCCTGCAGCTCGTTTGTGTCGTCTCGCAGAGCCGTGATCACCACGTTGGCCCAAAACCGCGCCCCGTCCTTGGATATCCGCCAACCCTCGTCCTCAAAACGGCCTGTGGCTGCGGCCACACTTAATTCGTGCGTGGGCCAGTCCGACAAAACAGCGTCCTTAGGGTAGAACCGTGAAAAATGCTGACCGATAATCTCGTGCGATCGGTAGCCATTGATGCGTTCCGCCCCGGCGTTCCACGTTAGGACGTTCCCCTGTGGGTCAAGAAGAAAGATGGCGTAATCGCGCACCCCGGCTACAAACTGCTCAAATTGCTCCTTGCTGAACCGGAGCCCTAAGGGGCTTGCACCCTGCTCAGTAAACGCAACCGGGCAAGTAACTTCGCTAGGCGGTGGTTTGGCTGGCAACTTTGCGATAAGCCGTCTCCAGAAGTTAAGCATGTTCTCCTCGTGGCGCCAAAATGGACGGCTTGTACTCCTGCCGACCATGTGCGTATAAAACCGCAGCAAATTCCCAGAGAATTACGCGGCTGCTTTGGTGGAGGTGGGCTTTTTCAGGCAGAGATGTGCCAAACTTGCAAAAAGCATGCCCGGTATTTCATTTTGTCATCGTACCCTGCCAAACATCTCGTCTGCCAGCATCAGAACATTGAAATCGCATCTAGAAACGCATATTTGCACCCTCTACGCTCAACACGATCCGGCACAGCAGCTTGCAGAGGGCCCGGAGCTGAACTACTTGAAGACCGCAATGTCTAATTGCGACCCACACTTATGCGCGCCAATCACGACCGCAAGACATCCCTGAGAAGCAGCGTCGGAGGACCTGGGACATCACGATGGCCAACCACTAGGGGCAATACAGCAAGCACGCGGAAGGAAAAAACAGTTGAAGGTCCGAAGCCGGGAACGAAAAATCAAACGACAACTGTTGCTTCATGACTATCGGCGAGCCCGCCCAGGCAAGACAGTACGCTGAAGAAAAATCCTGCTGTCGAGCCCGCCGATGACTCTCATGCGTGCTCCGACACGAAAGCAGCTTGGATTTCAGCGTAACTCCCGGCTACCTTGGCAAATTTCCTTCGGCACAAACACTAAAACCGGCCGAAACAGCAACTCACAGAAACCACCGCGCCATGACGAACCTTACTAAACGCCTGCTATTGATCCTAAGCGTAATCGCAGCAACCGCGCCGATGGACGCTGCCGAGCCTCGGCCTGTGATCGTGGCTCACCGGGGCCTACTTCGTCATGCCCCAGAGAACACGCTGGCGAACTTTCGGGCGTGTCTTGAGCTTCGGCTAGGCTTCGAATTCGACGTACAGAAGACGAAAGACGGCCAACTGATCTGCATTCATGATGCTACGGTTGACCGAACCACCAACGGCCAAGGTCAGGTTACCGATCTCGCGTTGAATGAGATTCGCCAACTCGACGCCGGCAGTTGGTTTGATCCGCAATTTGCAGGCGAGAAAGCGCCGACGGTAGAAGAGGTTCTCAAGCTCGTCTCCGAGTATCGCCAACACAACGTGTTGGTTGCCGTGGACCTCAAAGCCGCAGACGTCGAAGAGGAGGTTGTACGTCTTGCCGAAAAGCACAACGTGCTGGAGAAACTGCTGTTCATCGGAAGGACCATCTCCTCGCCGACCGTACGAAGCAAACTTCGGCGCGCCTCGGCAAAGGTCTCTACGGCCGCCGTCGCCAATAACGTCGACGAGTTCTCAGATGCGTTAAACGCGCCCAACGCCAACTGGGTCTACTTCCGATATCTACCACGACCGGAGCAAATCGAAGCAGTGCGCCGGAGCAAGAAACAAGCCTTCATTGCCGGCTCGACGGTCAGCGGCAATCTTCCCGACAATTGGCGACGCGCCGCCCAATTAGGCCTGAACGCTATCTTGACCGACTACCCGTTAGAATTGCGAGCTTGCCTCCAAGAGGCTGAAGCGAAGCCAGAGACGATCGGCGGCCGTTAAGCAAGCCACCACTCTCATCCCGCGACTACTCAATACGACGGGCGCTCCACAGACGGAATAACGGCGCGACATCAAGTCAATTCGACAGGCGGCAGCTACCGCAATAGCTTCCAGGCGCTCTCTCCTGTTGGTAGTTGGATGTAGCCGAGGCGTCATACTCGTCGCAAGCTACCAAGCCAAAGGATCGGAGCCGACAGCTCGGATTACGCCGATCAGGTGCTGAACTATCAGACGCACATCAGGAGAACGAATACAAGCGCCGAGAAACAATCATGCACGAGATGCTTGTCACGCGTTTTCGCCAATCAGACGCTTTGACGAATCTGGAATCTGTCCTTCTGCTCGACGTAAAAGCGTCTTCCGCCAACTTGCGGCCAGAAGCGGAATAGCCGCCAATTCTAATGTCGTGGCGACCTCAACTCCTTGAGAATGGATAACGTCGTTCGCCCGTTTCACCGTCCATTCCGGGTACGGACGATCGAGAAGACGTAACGGCATGTCTGCCGCCACCAAGCCTTCCCGCAACACGCGGAAGTACCAACCCGTTTGCCCCGCCTGTTGAACTTGTAAGGCGAGCGTCTTGATCCGCCATCGACGCGCCAGCTTCCAACACGGTTGGCGAGGCTGCGAAACCTGCACTACCACCTCATCGCCCACCTGCCATGTATCGCCAATGCACACATCGTTTTCCGTTAGGCCCTCGATGGTGAAGTTTTCTCCAAAGGCGCCAAACGGCAACTCGGGACGGTTTATTCTCTGCCGCCAACCAGGATAATGAGCGGCAGAATAGGCGAGCACGGCTTTATCTGGCCCGCCGTGGTGTACTAGGTCGGCTTGGGCGTCCCCCTGCAAGTTTGTCGTGCCGAGCCAAACGGCTCCAGCGACCGGCTCCTTATAAATGCTACTCGTCCAAGGCCGGTCCATCGGATCGACCGCTCCCTCGGTTCCCAAATGCTTTGGGAGGCTTACCTGGATCGACGCGAGGAGAATGTCCGTCATCACTCTATAGTCCGTTCAACTCGTGCGCAAGAGTCACAATGTTTGCCATGCCTCGTGGATTATCGGAAACAAGACTCCCATTCGGCACGACGATACGGATAGTTACGTCGGCAAGGCCGAGCGATCACCACTGGTCTTCGAAGGTCCTTAGGAGTCCCATCCTCAGGTCTTCTTCGTGTGCAATTCGCGATGACGGAAACAATCAACCAAGTGATCGTTGACCATACCCACCGCCTGCATGAACGCATAACAGATGGTGCTCCCCACAAAGCGAAAGTTGCGCCGTTTCAAATCTTTGCTCATCGTGTCGGACTCGGGCGTTCTGGCTGGCACGTCGGTAATGGCTTTCCACCGGTTCTGTTTAGGTTCGCCGTCCACGAAACGCCAGATATACCTGTCAAAGCTTCCAAATTCTTCTTGAACGGCGATAAACGCTTGGGCATAGCCAATGGCCGCGTCAATCTTCAGCCGGA
>CAYWIS010000014.1:10408-50804 GCA_964458385.1 uncultured Pirellulaceae bacterium | reverse complement strand
ATTGGCGCCGGTTTGTACGCCCAGTCCCTCGCACGAAGGACACCAGCCAAGCGAACTGTTGAACGAGAAGTTATGCGGCGTTAACGGTTCAAAGCTCCGACCGCAACGATCACACGCCAAGTGCTGGCTATGCACCACGACGGGCCAGCGAGATTCAGGAACGTTGTCTTGGACCCAAGCGACTGTCATGACGCCGCGTCCCAGCGCCAGAGCGTTTTCCACGCTTTCGGCGATTCGTGAGCGGTTATCGGCGCGCACCACGGCCCGATCGATGACCACTTCGACGCGGTGTTTGCGTCGCCGGTCGATTTTCGGGGGATTATCCAGCGAGTGTGTTTCACCGTCGACCCGCACACGCACATAACCCGCGGCGCGAATCTCCTCCCACAGGGAGTCGTATTGCCGTCCCACTTCAATTTCGACCGGCGCCATCAGGTAAAGTTTCGAGCCTTCAGGCTCCGCCATAATCTTGTCGACGATCTCGTCCGAAGTTTGCGTCCCAATGGGGCGATCGCAGTCTGGGCAATAGGGTTGGCCGAGCCGCGCCATGAGAATCCGCAAGTAATCGTAAACCTCGGTCACCGTCCCCACAGTGGAGCGTGGCGAATGGCCGAGATTCTTTTGCTCGATGGCGATCGCCGGCGACAGCCCCTCAATATGCTCCAGTTGTGGCTTCTGCATCTGGCTGACAAACTGCCGCGCATAGGAGCTGAGGCTTTCGACATATCGCCGCTGACCTTCGGCGTAAATGGTGTCCATCGCGAGCGAACTCTTGCCGCTGCCGCTGGGCCCACAAAAAATCGTCATCTTGTCACGGGCAATCTCCAGACTCACATCCTTCAAATTGTGTTGCCGTGCGCCCTGTATCGTTATCTTCTTGGCGAGCTGCCCGTTCCCTTTCTTAATTCGGCGGGTCGACTTTGTGCGGTGTCCGGCGCCTGCCCTCTGTTCCTGCGCAAAAAGGCGAGCCAATGCCTGACCCGTATAGGAGTCCTTGCGCTGGGCGAGTTCCTCGGGAGTTCCAACAGCCACGACCCGCCCGCCTGCGTCGCCGCCTTCCGGCCCAATGTCGATAATCCAGTCAGCCGTCTTGATGACATCCAGGTTGTGTTCGACAACCAAAACGGTGTTGCCCGCGTCGGCGAATCCGTGCAACACCTTAAGCAACATTTCAATGTCGGCGAAATGCAGCCCCGTCGTCGGCTCGTCCAATAAGTACAAGGTTTGGCCGGTGCTCTTCTTGACTAGTTCGCGGGCGAGTTTGACCCGTTGGGCTTCGCCGCCCGAAAGCGTGGGTGACGGCTGACCAATCTTGACGTAGTCCAGGCCAACGTCGTGCAGCGTTTGCAGTTTATGGCGAATGGCTGGCTGGTTCTCGAATAGTTCAAGGGCTTCTTGCACGTCCATTTCCAATACGTCGGCAATGGACTTGCCCTTGAACCGAACCTGTAACGTCTCGCGGTTAAATCGGCGTCCTTCGCACACCGGACACGTAACCCAAACGTCGGCAAGGAAATCCATTTCCAACCGGTTTGCGCCGTTTCCTTCGCACGCCTCACATCGTCCTCCCTGAACATTGAAGCTGAAACGGCCAGGCTTATAACCCTTGCGTTTTGCTTCAGGAAGCTGCGTGAAAAGATTGCGAATATCGTCAAAAACCTTGACGTAGGTGCCGGGATTGGAGCGTGGAGTACGGCCGATTGGAGACTGATCAATAGCGATCAGTTTATCCAGGTGCTCCAAACCCTCGATACGGTCGTGCAGGCCCGGATCACCCTCACCGCCGTTGAGATCGCGGCGCAGCGCCTCCACGAGAATGTCATTGACCAATGAACTTTTGCCCGAACCGGAAACGCCAGTGACACACACGAACAGTCCCAGCGGGATCTCAACGTCAATATTTTTGAGGTTGTTGTGCCGCGCTCCAACGATTCGTAAGACCTTGTCGGTGCGTGGGCGCCGCTGCGTCGGCGTGACGATCTTCCGCCTTCCGGACAAAAATTGTCCGGTAACGCTCGTTTTATTGCGCGCCACCTGGGACGCCGTTCCTTGCGCGACAACGTACCCGCCGCGCACACCCGCGCCAGGGCCAAAATCGATAACATGGTCGGCGGCGCGAATGGTGTCTTCGTCGTGTTCAACAACGACGACCGTGTTCCCCATATCGCGCAATCGCGAGAGCGTCGCCAGCAACCGATCATTGTCGCGAGGGTGCAGACCGATAGAAGGCTCATCCAGAATGTACAACACCCCTACCAGTCCCGATCCAATCTGCCCCGCCAAACGGATCCGCTGAGACTCCCCGCCCGACAGGGTCGGCGCCGTGCGATCGAGTGTCAGGTAATCCAGCCCCACATTCAACAGGAACCCGATTCGTCCGCGAATCTCCTTCAAGACCTCTTGGGCAATCACCGCTTGCAGACCGTCCAGCCGAACGTCCTCAAAGAACTTGGCAACGTCGGCTACCGATAAAGCGCAAATCTCGGGCAAGCTCTTAAGCGGCGCGTCTTGAAAGCGAGGATGATTGGTCGCAATCTTGACCGCGCGGGCTTGCGGGTTAAGGCGTGCTCCCTTGCAGGCAGGGCAACGCATCGACCGCATGTATTTTTCGAGTTGGCGAATTTTCATTCGGCTCTTCGCTTGCCGATGCTTCGCCATCAAGCTGGGGATCACCCCTTCAAACGTCCCGCCGTATTTGACGGGCGCAGCGCCGCCTTTCCAGGTAAACGTGATATGCCGATCGCCGGTTCCCCATAACCACAGGTCTTTCAACTGTGGTTCAAGATCGCGCCAAGGAGTTTCCAGCATCACCCCTTTGGGCAAGTTCAAGGCGTGCTCCATAGTATCGGCGACGCCTTGGTAGATGTGCCTTCGCCAGCGCCCCATTTCACGCCAAGGGCCAACCAGTTCAATTGCCCCCTGTTTGAACGATTTAGAAGGGTCAGGTATTAATAGGTCGGGGTCAAAAGAAAATTGTTCACCCAAGCCGTCACACTGCATACACATGCCGTGGGGGCTGTTGAAACTGAACAGTTGCGGGCTTGGAGGTTCAAAGCTGACGCCGCAGGCCGTACAGGCGTAATGTGCAGAAAGGATAACATCGCCGTTCGCCCCACTGCGCTTACCGCGACGGTTACTAAGAGGAGCCGCCTCGGGAGGAACATTGTTTTCGTCTTGCTCGATCGCGACGATTAATGTCCCTTCGCCTAACGTAAGCGCGAGTTCGACCGCTTCAGCTAAACGACTGCGAATTCCACTTTTGACTACCAGACGGTCGACGACAACTTCAATGTCGTGCCGCATCTGTCGATCGAGCTGAAGATCTTCGCTTAGCGATACGACACGCCCGTCGACTCTCGCCCGCGCAAAACCCTGGCGCCGAAGATCCTCAAACAGATCCTTATATTCGCCTTTCTGCCCACGAATAAGAGGCGCAAGGACGGAGAACTTAACGCCTTCGTCGAACTGCAAGATGCGGGCGATAATCTGCTCGCGCGTTTGGGCTGTGATCTCACGCCCGCATTGCGGACAATGACCGATTCCCACCCGTGCAAACAGAACGCGCAGATAATCGTAGATCTCGGTCACGGTTCCCACGGTGGAACGTGGGTTGTGCCCGGTCGATTTTTGCGAGATGGAGATGGAAGGACTCAGCCCGGCGATCAGATCCACATCGGGCTTGGGCATTTGGCCAAGGAATTGCCGAGCAAAACTCGAAAGACTCTCAACGTAACGACGTTGCCCCTCGGCGTACAACGTGTCGAACGCAAGCGAACTCTTGCCCGATCCGCTCACGCCGGTAAGGCAGATTAATTGATTACGAGGGAGAACCAGATCGACGTTCCGCAGATTGTGCTCGCGGGCGCCGCGAATGACAATGTCCGAGGCGGGCATCTCGCCGTCCGTGGAAAGGCAGGAAGGAGTCGGCCAATTACAGTCGACCTAATCTCCCTATTTTAGTTGACGGGTGTACAGGCAAACAAGGCGGGATTTGGGCGTTCGAAAGCCCGAAATGGCGGCCAATCGCTCGTTTTCCTCGGCAATGATAACGATTTAGCAATCAGGCCGCCGAATCACCGGTTTCAAATTCGCGAGACGACGGTCGTTCGTCCTCCATTAGGGCCAAATAGAGATCTTCCAACGAGTGATCGTGAAGTTCGAGCCGTTGCCGCAATTCCTCGACAGTGCCCAGGAAGAGCAAGCGACCGTGATTAATAACGCCGATCCGGTCAGCAATTTGTTCAGCAATGAATAAAGTATGGGTGGACATGAAGATTGTCACACCCTCTTGCGCGAGTTGACGCAGCAAGTCCTTAACCAACCGCATACTGCGGGGATCCAGGCCGACCATCGGTTCATCGACGATCAATACGCGCGGCCGATGGAGGAGCGCCGACGCAAATACGAGACGCTGTTTCATCCCGTGCGAGTAACTCTCGCCCAGTTGATCAACGAAGCTGGCTAGCCCGAAAGTCTCGATCTGCCGTTGAATCGCCTCGGATGCGTCACACGGTGAAAGGCCGTAGGCCTCAGCGACAAAGTGCAGAAACTCGCGGCCCGTCAGTTTGTCGTACAGGTACGGTTCGTCGGGAACGTAACCAGACAATCGATTTGCGTCGCGGGGACTTTGCACCACATCGACGCCCCCCACTCGCACTTGCCCCGAGGTCGGATGCAAGAGCCCCACAAGCATTTTGATTGTTGTCGTCTTTCCAGCGCCATTGGGCCCTAAGAAAGCGAACAGCTCTCCTTGGGGAATGGACAGGTTCAAGTTTTCGACGGCGGTTTTGTCGCCGTACTTGCGTACGACATCGATTAGTTCAATCATTCGCAACCGACTTAGTGGCGGAAGGTAGCCCTTCGGGCAAAAGGGGCAGAAAATTTTCGTCATCAAGCGAATGGGCGAGCTTCGTGACTTCCTCTCCGTCAGCGATACGTTCAAAAACCAAGCGCAGGCTCGACACCATCACTTCCTGACGCAACACGACGCCGTCAGGACGTACCCAAACACGCCCCGTGGGTTGGCGTGTGGCGGCGATTCCCGACCCCGCATCACCACGATAGAGAACAAGCATTACCTCCACCGTTTCGCCATTCCAATAGAGCAATTCCAAACGCTCAGCCTTAGCTTCAATGATTTGCACGGGGCTATTGGGAGGGAACGGCCGGTAAACGGGAATGGTCCACGTCTGCCCTACGGTTAGATTTTTCAACTCCGAACTAGGCGCAAAGGCATCGCCAACCAGTACATCGCGAGGCAGGTTGAACTGGTGGCGCAATAAGTCTTCGCCACCCGATGCGTCTGGAAAGCGGCTCCCCGCGAAGGCCACCACATCCAAAGTGTTGGACTCGCCCACAACGCCGTGGAGGTTGAGCACATGGGGTGTGTCGGCCACGGCGATCGCGGCGTCAATGGTGCGAAGCAAGTGCTGATCGTTAAATTGCAGCCGGCTGGCAATCTTAAGATCAAGATGAAAACCCTCCTCGCCCAGTGACGGTAACAGCTGTGCTAAGCCGCCAAGAAGCTGTTCTAAGATCCGCCGGACTTCCAGTTGTTCAAAGTGGACGAGACTTCGCATTTCAGCGCCGCCGGGCGAGGGACGTATCCGCGTTACGGCGTATCCCACGGGGCGTTGCTCCCAAATGATCCGCCACGCTACCGGTGGAGGTTGCTTTGGCGCTTCAACTAAGACGGTGCGATAATCGGGCGCTCGACCGCCTATGAGGGGCGGAAGAAGTTTGCTCGCCGCCAGCCAGCTCATGGAAGCGAGCCAAAAACAGACGACGAAAGTTGCGTACCAGCGACTGGCCATTCCGACACGCACCACAAAGCCTGCCATTTCCAGCGGTTGATCGCCGAATGCCCCGCTGCATTGTAGCAGGCCGCCGTAGATTCTGGTGCGTCTTGGCGCGCTCGCCACTCAAAAAGGGCGTCCCTGGTTCGCGCGGAATCAGACACGGCCGCGTTACCCAGAACAACAAATGACGTAATTCAAGATACGAGACTGCCGCACAAGAAGTTTCCAGCGATAACGCGCTAGCGCGTGAGACGCCCTTTATGGTGCTCTGGCGGCCTTTTGGAAGCTTTCTTCCAATGCCTTCCAGAAATGCTGCACCGTGTAAAGACGCCCCGTCGGTTTCTCGAGATCGGGCACACGAGGCGCCTTTCCCGAAGGACCTTTGGGCAGGAAGTCCGTCATTGATGGCGCGCCCCGCGCCACCTTTTGCTTGGCGTAGCGATGTCCATCGGGAAGGCGTATCAGATCGTGAATCAATTGTTGCCCGCCCGGCATCCGCGAAACGCGGTCTAAGCGGTCATAGATGAGGGGATCAGCGCCAACTCGTTGCAGGAATTGTCGGCCGGGCGGAGATTGTAGTTCTCGCGCAAGAAACTCGCCATCGTTGAGCAGTTTTTCCACAAGGTCCAAGTGGGTCGCATCGTTCCAACCGAGCTGCTCGAGCTGACGGAGAACGGGAAGAACATCGCCTCGCATGATGAGATCGTTCGCCGAATCCTTTCCCAAGGTTTGGAAATGCGTCTCGACGTGCATCATCACTTGCGACCAGCTCAAACCAGCGCGGCCGGCTGCATTTTGCTGCCCTCTCGCCGTTTCCAGCGCTCCTAACACACAAATGGCTGTTCCCAACAACAGACTTGTCGTATTTCTTAAAGTAGGCATAGCGCGCAAAATTGGACGGAAAGAGGAGATTGGCAAGTCAGCCTCAGGAACTCTACCATCTAATTACATCGGCGGAGGGAGCGACCGGCATAACGTGTGTCGGCCAAACGTGTTACGAAAAACTGGAAAATTCCGACCTGGTAGAGTTCCCCGCGTTCTTAGCAACACTTACGGCCGTTTCACCTTGATTTGTCAGGACTTCCATTACGAAATTTTCAGCCGAACCAGCCCCGGTTTTTCGTTGCAATTGAGGTGAGCCTCGGCTAAGATAATTTCTCCTTTTCCATCGTGGTTTATCGCGGTAGTAGGAGATGCCGTCATGTCTCACACCACGTTTTTCGTTCAGGAGTGTCCGACATGCGGACGACGGCTTCAGATCCGAGTGGCCTATCTCGGCAAACGTCTCTACTGCCAACATTGTGGTGGACCGTTTTATGCTGCTGATCCGTCGATGAAAGGGCCGCGCGGCGATCAAGCGCGCGTCCACCTTTTGGAACGAGCCGAACAGCTGTTAGCAGTTGCCGAGCGGCAACAATCCCATACGTCGTGCCCAAGCGAATGGAGCGACGGCAAATTGCGGGCTTATTAGATTTGGCAGAAGACCAATCATCCAGTGGAGGGTGCATATACCCCCTACACGATTCGTTTCGTATTGGGAGTCCGTTCAGCGCAATCTCTGTAAATCTTCGAAGAATTTTGGGTAGGTCTTTGCGGTGCATCCAGGGTTCTTGATCGTTACCGCGGGCCCTCCCAGGCCGACTAGGGCCATACTCATTGCCATCCGATGGTCGTTGTAAGTTTCGATCTCCGCTTCGCGACGCAATCCCGGCGTAATTCTTAGCCCATCGGGCAACTCTTCCACCGTGGCCCCAAGTTTACGCAATTCTCGTGCAAGGTCGCCAATTCGGTCCGTCTCTTTATAGCGGTTGTGTCCAACTCCCGTTATCGTCGTTGGTCCCTTGGCGAATAATGCGACGGCGGCCAGTGTTTGCACCGTGTCGCTGATCGCATTCATGTTGACGTCGATACCGTGGAGCGGCCCACCCTCAACCATCACGAAATTGTCAGCATAATGTACGCGGCAACCCATTTGCCGAAGACATTCGCAAAAGCCAACATCGCCTTGCAACGAATTCTGGGACAATCCTTCAACGCGGACTCGTCCGCCAGTAATTGCCGCTGCGGCCCAGAAATAGCTCGCAGCCGAGGCATCAGGTTCGATTGCGTAATTGCACGCTCGGTACATCTGTGGCGCTGCAGCGCGGAAACGACTTAGGTCGCTTTCCTCCCAATGCACGCCAAACGCGTTCATTACGGCCAGCGTCATCGCCACGTAAGGTCGTGAAACAAGTTCGCCCTCGACGACTAACTCCACATTGTTCTGGGCTAACGGCGCCGCCATGAGAAGGGCGCTAAGAAATTGGCTGGAAATGTCGCCGCGCACCACGGCACGCCCTCCCCGAAGGCCATGTGCATTAACAATGACAGGTGGGCAGCGATTATCGTTTTCGCTTCGAACATCGGCGCCAAGTTGGTTCAATGCGTCGAGCAAATCACCAATCGGCCGTTGACGCATCCGTTTTACTCCGTCAAGCCGATATTGGCCATTTCCGAGCGTCGTCAGCGCTGTCAAAAAACGGACCGTGGTGCCGCTATTTCCAATGAATAGGTCCGCGTTGTGAGCAGGAGGGGTTCCCTCGGCGCCTTCGACGCGCATTTCGGCAGTCGAGAGATCCCACTCAATGGCGATCCCCAAGCGACGCAAGCTATCAACCATGACCTGCGTATCTTCGCTGTCGAGCGCCCCGGACAAGTGTGATGTTCCCTTCGCCAATGCAGCGCATACGAGGGCCCGATTCGTAATGCTCTTCGAACCTGGCGGACGAATACTGGAGTTCAATGGTCCGACAGGAGTAATCGTAATTGTGTCTTGCGTCACAGTGATTCCTTGGCGGTAATCTTCCACAAATAGCGATCGCTTCGAATGAACAAGGCATCCTTATCGACGGCAGGGGTGCCCTGAATGACTTGGCCGAAGTCGCTTTGGCCTATGATTCGTCCTTTATCCCCCAGTTGTACGACAAACGCCTTGCCGTCCGAATTGAACGCGTAAAGACGATCATTGACGACGATAGGAGTTGCCCAGCAACGCCCTTCCAAACGCAACTGCCACAACAGCTCGCCCGTGGCCGTGTCGGCGCACACCAATACTCCCGCGTTATTGACCAAGTAGAGGCGATCCTCGGCAACAACAACACTACCCGCACCGGGTCGCAAACGCGACGACTCCCAAATCCATGCCGTCTCCGTCGCACCCGGTACAACTTCCAGGGCGGTCACGCCTTTGGCTGGAAAATAGACGCGAGCGCCAACCGCAGTAGGCGAAGAAATAGCGGAGCACGCGGCTTTGTAGGTCCATAACACTTCGCCGGTTTGTGCGGCGACCGCGGTTAGCCCGCGTGATGACTGGAGCAGGGCAATGTCTCGCCCCACAATTGATTCGGAGAGGACAATGGGCGAAGACCAACTCGCTTCGCGCGGACGAGCAATTCGCCAGCGCGTTTCACCGGTGGCAGTGTTGAGGCCGGCTGCAAAGGAATCGCCTTGCGACTCGACCTGGACAATCACGGTGTTACCAATGACCACAGGCGATGACGCCATGCCAACATCGTTTCCCGCCTGCGGATAGTCAAAACCTAGCCCACGGCACCAACGGAGGTTTCCCTCCAGGTCCAGGCAAATCAAGTCGTTGGACGAATAGAAAGCGTAGATAGCTTCTCCATCACTGACGGGCGTCGGCGCCGCATTGGCGCTGGTCGGCTCGGTTAACGTTCGTCCGGTCGCCCAGAACTGGCGTTCCCACAGCAGTTCGCCGTCGTCCGCGTCGAAACAAAGAACATGCAGCCGATCCTGATGAACTCCGCTGGAGCAAGTCACAATGACCCGACCGGCAACCACAATCGGGCTTGAAGGGCCACGTCCCGGCAAGTCACGTCGCCACGCTACATTCGATTCGCCTACGGCGGTCCCCCAGGCCAAGGGCAATTGGGAGCCGGGCGAAACCGCGTTTCCTCCGTTGCCGCGAAACTGCCACCAATCGCCCCTGGTTTCGCACGTGGCGAGCGCGCCAACCACAACGAACAATAGAATTTGCCTCATGGCGCGCCCTCAACCGGTAGAATTGCACTTCCCGATGCATCGCAGACGCGTAGCTGGAACTGCCATCGCTGAGCCCAGTCTTCGGTTTGTTCGTTTTGGCAAATCTTAACGAGTATCGCGTTGCCACCCTTTTTAAGCCGACCACGACCAATGTACTGGTCGATCGATGTGTTGGTGTGGTAGACCTCGTTCGACGTCAATAATTCGCCGTTCAGCCAAACCTTATTTGCATTGATGCTGCCTAATCGCAATTCAACGTCGCGAGCTTCGTCCGACACGAAGTCAAAATACGCATATGCCGTCACACCGTTGTACTTGCCAATCGCTCGGTTGAGGTCGACCATGCCGTAACGATCATCTGTTTGATAATCGAACCAGGCAACCGTCCCAAGCTTGCCGCGATACTCTTTCGCAACGTCGATCTCCGTCTCGGGGGGGAAGGCGGTGGCGAAGCCGCGGAGATTTGAATTGTCAAAGGGACCTATCAGTTTCCACCGCGTAATAAATCCGAAGTGTCGCGCCAGGTCGACCTTAACTTCCAACTCTCCAAGAGCCGCGGCAAGGGCATCAATTTGATCGATATCGCGAGCAGCCGTGAGCGCGAGTTTATATTGCTCGACGGCCTTTTCGGTCAGCCCCCTCGACGCCAAGTCATTTGCCGCATCCATGACCAACGCAACGGCGTCACGGCGCAATTCCAAACTCGGATCGTCAAGCATCGTGGGGATCAGCCGTGTCCGAGCCGTAGGATCGACGCGTTCGAGCCACTCGAACGCTAAGCGCCGTGCTCGAGGGTCATGACGCCTTTCGCTAATGAATTGTTCTAAGCCAAGCGCAGGAACAGCCCCCTCGTTGATTGCCCGCGAGGCAATCGTTTCGAACGCCGCTCGGAGCCAATTCATCGCGATTGGGTTGGCGCTGTCCATTCCTTCGAGGATTCCCGGCAAGTGAATCGGTTCGACCTCGGCTAATTGGCGCCACGCGCGTATCGCCTCGACATGTCCCACGCCCTGTGGGCCCACTTCGCGAATTATCTCAATCGAACGCGCGAGATTGGCCGCTGGTTCCCCGCGCACCATCGGCGGTGTAAGGACAGTAGTAGCCGCAACCACTACTAATGCGAGGTAACGCCCCAGGCTTACCATATCTTGCAGAATTCCACCTCAGAGAGGGAGGAGCCAAATCTTAGACCTTGATGGGAATGATTGTAAACGAACTACCAACGGAGCGCAAACCGGTCGCGCAGAAAGGGAGGAGTCACGGCGGTGGCAACGTTCAAAATGGTAGGCAAGTTGAAAACCGATTGCCGTTCTCTATTACCCCCGCGAGTCGCGAACACAGGCGCCGTAACTTTCACGACGGGCAAACGTTTGGCGATCAAGTCAACCTTAACCCTTAGATAGCTTAGAATAGTCCCGTTCTCTTGGCGCTCTGCCACGGACAATGCAAACCGGCTGCGATTTTCAGCCGATCTTCATAGCAATCGCACGATCCGCTATTCGTGTCTCTACCGCCGCATCGCGAATATACAACCAACGGAGTCCAGCACGATGCCTGTCGGTCCCCACCCCAGCGAGGTTCGCGCTTTAGTTCTCAAGACGCTCCGACGCCTGGGCGCTACGGTGTACTCGGAGTTTCAAGTCGACGAGACGATAATCATCGAACGGGGACGCTGCCTGGCCCGGTCTTACCGAGCCGACGAATTCTTTGCCATGTGGCTCGTCGAGTTGGGGCTGGTCCAGTTCTACGACGAAGAGGGCGACATGTTATTGGTGATCAATCTGCTTGACGACGCCCCTCCCGCCAGGCTAGCCGCTTGATTTACGCGATTGATCGTTCGCCATCGCCCGCAAGAGAGTTATCCCCCGTTAAATATACGCCGCCACGCAGGTCGATTCGCGGTCAAGACCATTCATTCGATCTCGGAAAGATCGCGCTCGGTAATCATATTAAAGCCGCGCTCGGCAAGCGTTTCCTGGGCCTGCTCAATGTTATCGACCATGAGCGCCACGGCGGGGCGGCCGTGGGGGCGGACAATGAGCGGATACGCTTGAACAATGTTAATCTCGGCCTGCAAAAGCGCGGTGCAAACTTGAAGAAGTGGTTGCATCCCTTCGGGTAGTTCCACACCGATTAGATCGCTTTCAATCATCGCCAACCCGGCCCGTTCGAGGATCTCTCGCCCTTGTTCGGGATGGCTTAATAGAAACCGCACCACAGCGCACTCCGTCGAATCGACAATCGACAGCGCAACGATGCGAACTTTGCTGCCTTCGAAACGGCGGACGACCTCAAGAAGCTGCCCCACACGATTTTCGAGAAAGACGGTAAACTGACGAATCGTCGGATAGTCCCGTCCGCGCATGGTAGCGAAATCGGCGCCCGTGTTTTCCCCAGTGCTCATAACACTTTCTGATTTGGGTGTAATGTATTCCTATAAGCCGGGGTCATGATGACTCCAGGATCGATTTCGGGGCCGCCATTTCTCCGTAACTATAAAGAATCAACAAAGTTCGGTCAACTTGCGATGCTTCGACAACACGCCATTGAATTCCGCGTGCGATACCAGGAAACCGATGCTCAAGGCAGGGTACACCACGCGAACTACCTGACTTACTTCGAAATGGGGCGTGTCGAGATTCTCCGCGCATCGGGGCATAGTTACCGGCAGATGGAAGAAGAAGGCATCTTCTTAGTCGTCGCCGAGATCTCCTGTCGATACCGCCGCGGCGCGGTTTACGACGACCTATTGCGATTAGTAACCACCACGAAGCGCGCCCACGGAGTACGGATTTGGCACGAATATCAGCTCTTTCGAGGTGATGAGTTGCTCGTCACCGGAGATAGCGTCCTTGCATGCGTAAATCGCGAAGGCCAACTACGACGTTTGCCCGACTGGTTGGTTCTACCCGAAGAATAATAAACATACGCCTGGGTATCTAATGTCCCAGGCGTCAGCCGCAGTTCCATCTTTCCACTCGCCGCGAATTGTTTGACCGCGCCAGTGCGATCATGCCTGGCGCGGCAAAGCAGCGGAATGTGCCGGTTGCTCGGCGTTAAAACCGAGAGTACACGGCGCTTATCGAGTTTGCGTAGTAATCGGTGGAGTCGCCACCGTAGTTGACGGGGGCGATGTCAGGAACTCCATCAGATCGGCCACGTCCTCGCGCTCCCATTCGTCGAGTAGCCCTTCGGGCATGATCGACTTTTTAACCGTGACCATTTCGTCGACTTGGTCCTTTGCAATTTCCACGGTCCGTCCATCTTCGAGGAGCACCGTCAAAGACTGATCCGAGCCCGCACCGACGATACCCGTAAAGGTTCGGCCCCCGGTCGTGACAATCGACTTGGTAATGTACTGGTCAGAAATCACGTGCGACGGGAAGAGGATGGACTCAAGGATTTCCCTTCGACTAAACCGACGACCGACCGATGTTAGGTCGGGGCCCAATCCCTTGCCCAAACCTCCAAAGCGATGGCATTTGGCGCACTGGGCCTTTTCGAATACGACGGCGCCGCGGGTGGCCGACGCCTTCGGCCGATCTTCACTCGCCAGGTACTCCAATAGGTCGTCTAGTTGGTGCTTGCTCCCAGCCGAGGCCGTAGGAAGCTCGGCAGGCGGATGGTCTGGGTAGCTTTCGTTAAACCACTTTTGCCACGCTGCAAGAGATTCTTCCCAGCCTACGTCACTCGGGCTCACCGAAGCGTTAGTCCAGTAATCCAACAAGGCGACGGCTTCTTGGCCGCCATTCTCTTTCAACCGTAAGCCGCACAAGATTGCCTGACGGTAATGCTCCGGATCGCTGGGCCCGTAGGGCACGGTGCGAAGCATGGCCAACACGATCCGCGCGGGATCTCCTTCTAGAACTGGCAGACTCCGCAAGAGGTACTCCCAGTTGGCGCCGCCCGGCTGTTGAGCCAGGCCCATTGCGATCACGCCTCGCCGTTCCGGGTCGCGATCCCACATGGAACGCAGGTGCGCCATGGACTCCGCATCCCCACTACGAGCGAAGACCGCGATCAACCCCAAACGCAACCGCTCATAGGCTTCGCCTTCTGAGTTGCTGATTCGCTCCTCCAGATCAATCAACAAATTACGAGTCGCGTCATCCAACTCGGGCGGCAAATTGTAGAGTGCGCCAATGGCCGAGGTTGGGAACTCGTCGCCGCGTTCCAATAATGCAAGCCCCTCTTCCGGTGTAAAGGTTCGAACATAATCGACCGCGATATTCTGTACGTACCGGGTATAACTGCCACCGCCCTCACGCCGAGCGGCATCCTCATAGAAACTCAGGAGTTGCAGGCGTTGCGTTTCATCAAGCGGAGTCTTCAGGAACCGCAGATACATGGCCACGTGCAGTTTGTCGACATATTCCGCCTTGGGCGAACGCAGGTACGCCATATAACGCTCGGCAATCGACGTCGCGTCCAAGTACGCTAGCAGTCGGATCAATTCACGATTCATGTGGGAGTGGTTGGCGGGAAACTCGCGCTCAATGGCTTGGCGCACATCGGGCGCATCGGCCGCGGAGAACTCGCCGCGAATCAAAGCCAACTGCATCACACGTAACATGTCGATGAAATCGGGATCACTTACATACCCCTCCATCAACGAGAGCGTGCGTTGGATCACCTTTGCCGCGTCATCTTTCGATGGATGAGCCACAAGCATCGCCGTGGCGCCTTGTACGAACAAGCGCGGGTTATCGGTTTGCAACACCGCCGAGCGATACGATGGCGGGTCCGACAACTCCAAGAGACGCCGCGCCGCCCAGGCTTCGAACCGATCCGTGGAGGCAAGCATCTGCTCAAGTTTTTCGAAGGAAACCTCATACCCCTGTGCGGTAAGAGATTCGGCCGCTTTCCGACGGACGCGCGCATTCTCGTCGGCGAGCATTTCCTCCAAGGCGGCGCGCGCTTCGCGATCCTTTTGGCGTCCAAGCAGTTCCGCCGTCTTGGCTCGAACTTCGGCGTCGGGATCGTTCGCCAAGGTCAGCAGGAATGCTGTGTCGGGCCGCGGGCCGTACAGCATCATCACGTCAAGCGCGCGAACGCGATATTGCCATGGGTTGGATTTGCTGCGAGCCACGCCCTTGACCAGTCGATCCCATTGATCGGCCAGATCACGGCGTTTACGAGCAATCTCTTGGCGGCTCCAGGCGCTCTGTAATTGAGGCTGCCGAATTACCGCTTCAATACCCTTGCCAATGTTCTGTACGTTGGCCGGAACCTTACCCGTCCACGCAACGCGATATAAGCCCCCCTCGGTGCCGCGACCGCCTGTACAGAAGTACAACGCGCCATCGGGACCGACCTCAAGGTCGGTCACATTGAGCGGCCGGCCCTCCAAGAAGTTCTCGGTCTTCGCCGTGTACGAGGCGCCATTAGGCGTCAACATGACCGCGATGATCCTGCCCTCGGACCAATCGCCAAGAAACAGCGCATTGTGGTACCGCGCTGGAAACATATGGTGGTTGTACGTCACAGCACCGGTAGGCGAACCTCGCCCGGTATCGGCGATGGCAGGCAAGCGGTCGATGTAGTACTCAGGCCATTTGGCCCATCCGCTTCGCCAACCGAACTCAGCCGCCGAGGTCACGTGGTAGAGTTGCGTCGGACGGTACCATGTTGTTCCCATATCCGATTCCATATCGGAATCGTGCACAAAAAGTTCCCCTTCGCGGTTGAAGGTCAGATCGTAGGCATTCCGAAATCCGCCCGCTACAAGCGACACTCGCTTTCCAGAAATGTCGGTGCGCAACACCACTCCCCCCGGCGCCTTAACGCCGTTAGCGTGTCCACCGGGATCTTCATAGCGAGGGCCAACCAAGTCGCCTTCATAGTAGTGACGGTGGGGGCTATCCGCATCATATTCCGTGACCGGCGACGTGTGGTTGCCAACGATCACATACAACATGCCGTCAGGACCAAGAACGACCCCATGAGGGCCGTGTTCGCCAATCTCGCCGCGAAACTTCACGATCGGAGAGACATTCTCTAAGACGCCATCCTCGTCGGCGTCGGCCAAGCGATACAAAGCGGCGCCATCGGGTCCGTCGGCGGTCACATAAACCTCGCCATTGAGGCATAACACGCCTTGGCAATTCTTGACCTTGTCGCAATACGTACGGACCGTTTCGTAGACTCCGTCGCGATCCTTGTCGTACACAAGAATGAGTCCTCCGCCTTCGCGCGATGCGACGATCTGGCCAAATTCATTAAACGTCATCGCGAGCAGCGAACCGGCTTTGTCTGCGTCAAGAATCTGGGTAACTTCAAACTCGTCAGGAATGGTAAAGCGCCCGGAGGGGTCGGACTTGCGAGTTGGCGCCGAATTGCGCGGCTCTTGTTTCGTGGCCACCGCCGGTTGGGCTGCCACTTTCCGAGGGGACGCCTCGGCTGGTGTCGGTGCAACGTTACCTTGCATCCAAGGCAAATCGGCCGGTGTAGGTTGACGTGGCGCACTTGCAAGTACATCGCTCTCTGCCACGCCCGGCGATCCCGCGGGTACGATCGTTTGGGGCGACTTCCATGCACTATCGTTGTAGAGCGGGGAAGTCCAAAACGGCAGGGGATGCAGGTTGTACTTCCACGAAGGGCCCGTAGCGTGCGAAACCCACTGCCCCCCTCGTTCTTGGATCATAATTTGCGCAGAGAGGCCAGCTGTATTTCCGCTGCGGTTGGCTACCCGAACGGCGACTAAGTTCGAGCCGCGTTTTATGTGGCTCGAAATGTCAATTTGGTCAGGGCGGTCGCTCTGAGAGCCCGACTTAACCAATTTGCCGTTAACATAAACGTCGTAATAGTCGTCGGCTTGGATCCTTAGCACCGCGCGCTGTGGGTTATTCACCCGAAATTCTTTTCGGAAATGACATTCCCCGCGCGGAACGGAGCCGGACTGGTGCTCGCGCGCCCAGATCCATGGCGCATGCGATGCCTGAGCCAATGCCGAACTGGGAAGAACCCAGCCCACGGCCGCCAATATCCCCGAGTAGACGAGTAACTCGCGGAGCGCCCAGCGGCAGACGCTGAGCTGTCGCTTCGAACAGCGTTTCATGACGTGTTCGCCCCCCGGCGACTAAGAGAAAGTAACTACGTGGTTGTCTCTTGTCGTAATAATTCGGCGCGATGAGGGGGGCAAAGTTGAGCGAATATAACACGCCTGTCGATTTTGCAGCGTTTCCGCCAATCCCTCTTGGGGGATAGTACAGACCGGGTGGACTATCCGACGCAAGGTAGCACTCGCCGCAAGCGCCCAAGTTACCTTGCGTGATTAATTTGCCGCCTCGCCAAAAATGCGTTCAAACCTCGCCCGATTCTCCGCCGTATACCGTTCACAATCTTCGGCGAGCTTTTCCGGCGATTCGTAGTCCAGCAGATAAGCAAGCTTCTTCAACTCCATTAAATCTTGCGGAAAGTCATGGCGGGCCGTCGTGTTCATCAAACGTAGCCGCGCTTCGATTCGTCGTAGAAACCGATAGGACGTGCTAAAAGCCTCAAAATCGTCGTCATTTAAGTAACCATGTTCGTGGAGGGCCGCGAGAGCGTCCAGCGTGCCGGGGGTAAGAACTTCGGGAGTCTCGGAAGCGTGACGTAACTGCAACATTTGAACTGTAAATTCAACATCGACGGTGCCGCCGGCGCCCCGCTTCAGGTTCTGTTTCGTTGCAGTTTCCTCCAACCGTTTGCGCATGTCCCGAATTTCTTCGGCGAATGCGGGTTGCCATGCCGGGCGCATTAACGCCTCACGTACGACTTGCATTGCCGCGTCGCGGGCTTCGGGCGAGCCAAAGATGGGGCGTGCCTTGCACAAAGCCTGTCGCTCCCAAAGTCGGCCTTGGCCCTCCCGGAAATAGCGGGCGAACTCGTCGAAGGAAACCGCCAAAGCGCCGCTGCGCCCCGTGGGGCGCAGCCGAAGATCCAACTCGTAGAGCCGCCCGTAAGGCCCCAGGGAGTTCACGTCCTTGACAATTTTTTGTCCTAGCTCGCTAAAGAAATGTTGGTTCGTCGTGGTGTTGGTGCGCGTCGACCAAGGCGCGTGGTGTGTGGAGCCTTCCGCTTCGTAAAGAAACACTACGTCTAGATCGCTGTGATAGTTGGGTTCGCGACCGCCAAGCTTTCCTAGCGCCAGAACAACCAATTCACACGGTTCGTTCTTGCGAGGCCCTTCACCGATAAGGGGTTGACCATACTTTTCGATTAATCGCGCGAAGTTTCGTTCAACGATTTTCGTCAAACACAACTCGGCAATGTCGGACAACGTTCGGTGAACCGTGCGAATATCCACCTTTCCTAAAATATCCTGCACGCCCACGTTCAAGTGTTCACAATTCTTGAAACTATGCAGGATGGGATCCAAGTCTTCTGCGCCACGACACAACTCTTCAAGCGACGCTTGAAGGGCCTCAAAGGTTGGGAGCTTTCCCAAGACGAGAGAATCCATCAACTCGTCGACCATGCCAGGATTGCTCGTCAGGATTCCGCACAAGTAGGGACTCGAAGCGCAGATCCGAACAAACAGGTCAAGCGTCGGCGGATTGAAATTAAAGAGTTCCCACACGACGCCTTTTCCGCCGATTGAATCACTCACGGTTCGTAGATTCACCAGAGTGAAATCGGGATCCGGCGTTTTCGCAATCGCTCGCAGCAGGTTGGGCGCAATCGCAGCCAAAAAATGGCGGCAGCGACGCGTGGAGAGGAATTCAATCTTTTCCGTCGCCAACGCCGTAAGGTTTTCGTAGGCAGCACGAATGTCTTGAAAGCCCAATCCACCAAGCACCTTTTCGATTTGCTCGGCCGGGGGGTCGGGGTCAAGCACCAAGTCGACTTCTGGCTCGACTTCGCCTTCCTCTCCAAAAGCGTCGTGCAGAAGGTGATCAAGAACCTTGCGGTTTTGCTCTGTACGGGTTTTGTAGTCTTTCTTGAACGCCTCAAGCGCCGTGCGGGCGTTGGTTTCGGAGTATCCCAGCCGGATTGCTAGTTTGCGCAGCTCCTCATCGTCATCAGGAATCGTATGCGTTTGCAGGTTAAAAAGGATTTGCAACCGATGTTCGATCTTCCGCAGGAACTCGTAGTTCTCCCGAAGCACCGCCTGTTCACGCATCGTCAAACAACCAACTTGCGCTAGCCGATCCAGGGCGATTAAGGTATTGCCCGTGCGCACCTCGGGCAGTTCCGCGCCATTCAAGAGTTGGAGGAACTGTATGACGAACTCGATGTCGCGAATGCCGCCACGCCCTGTTTTGACATTCCGCAAGTCTCCGCCTTCCCGTTGAGCCCGCTGTTCAATACGACGTTTAAGCGCTTTGATTCCCGTAATGTCGGCGCGGCTCAAATACCGGCGATAAACCCATGGCTCCAGTTGCTGGAGAAAAGACCGCCCCAGATCAAGGTCGCCAGCAATGGCCCTCGCCTTTACGTAGGCCTGCCGTTCCCACGTGCGTCCCTTGAGATCGTAGTACCGCAACGCATGAACAACGCCCATGACAAGCGGCCCCTGGCGACCGTCCGGCCGCAATCGCATGTCAACCCGATATGCAGCGCCCAAATCCGTTGATTCGGTGAGTAGCTTGATAAATTGCCGCGCCAGCCGGTCGAAGAATTCCGCATGCCCGCTGGAGCGGCGCACGTCAGCTGCAGGTTCGTCACAAAGGAAAATCAAATCGATGTCGCTGGAATAGTTGAGCTCCTCACCGCCGAGTTTTCCTAAGGCGAGAACAACAAAACGAGCAGGCGTTCCGTCGTCACGCAGAGGCGCGCGACGTTTCTCCGCCGTTTGCCGCCGAGCCGCCCTCAACGCCGCTTCGCAGATGGCGTCGGCCAAAAACGAAATTTGTTGCGTGGTGACATGTACTGAATGTCCTTTCACGATATCGCCGTACACAATGCGCAATGTTTCACGCTGCTTGTAACGGCGCAGGGCCATCATCACGCTGCGTTCGTCGGGGAGTGCTTCAATTTCGCTGCATATTTCATTGACCAGCACTTCACGAGCCACCGGACGGCCATCCGTAATTCGCAGCAAATCGTAGCTTTGCGGATCGCGAACCAATACGTCGCTAAGATGCTGGCTTGTTGAAAAAATTTGCAATAGCGGCGGGAGCGCGTACGGATCGCGCTCCATCAGCGATCCCAATGCTAGGGGGTTTCGCGACGCAGCGACATAGCGGTCAAGATTGTTGAGCGCCATATCGGCGTCGGACAGCGAAGGTAGATGCTCCGCTAATTGGCGGCAAATTTCGGCCAACAAGTCGACCGTAATGCCGGCCTTCGCCATCGAGACAAGATTTTTGTGAGCGCGCTGAACGTCGGAAATTCCCAGCGACCTGAACCACGGAGCCGCCTCTTCCGGGGCATCAAGATAGCGAATCAGCGTTTCGACGTGCATAACACCTGGAACAATGAGCATTTGTGGCCGGATCCAGCGCCACCGGCATGCTCATCATATCCGACGAAACCCGTTCTGCCGACGCCGCCAATCTCGGGTTCGTCGCTTATTAGATTATAGGGCCGCTAGTTTGCGACACGGGTCGGGCGCAAGGTCGCGCATGGCGCCGTTGGTGTCGGAGCACGCCGCCGGAGTTCCACCCGGGGCGCTATAGGCGGGGCCTCGCCCAGTGTAGTAGGACGAAGCGAGGCAACGCATTGCCCCGTCTGGCGCAGACAAGCGTGGTCAATTATCGATGCTCGCTCCCAGTTCGGGAACCAGCGAAGCCGATAGAACCGATGATAGCAACGCCGACAGCGAAGGCACGCTATGACGATGGAAAGTGGCCACGGGAGACTGGCGTTTCCGCTCCGGCTAGGATGTACGTCGCGAGATTGACAACGGGGGCACTCCATATGGGTCCGTTTCGCCAGAAATTTCGGTTGTGGTTGTTCACGTCCCTTATCGAACGCTTTCTGGCGTCTTCTTTCCCCGTATTGTCAGTGGAGTTTTAATGGAAAGAACTCATACAAATGGTGTGCCCAGTGTCCTCCGGACGATCTTTCTGCGATCGTAAATCCTAAGACGCTGACGCAGCAATTCGCCCCGCACGTAGTCAGCTTACTGCGCAGCTCCTAACTGAGCTAACGCAATACGACCACGGGAAATTCGAGCGGCCAAAGAAAGAGGAGATCAATTGCGGCTAATCGTCGCCGACTTCCTCGTCAGGGGCGTCGACGCTTCCAACTTCATTCCATTCGGCTAACGGAAGGCGTACGTAAATCCGGGTTCCTTTCCCCGGACAACTCTTAATCTCCGCCGTGCCACCAAGCAGTCGGGCCCGTTCACGAATGCCCGACAAGCCGTATTGCCTCTCCGAAACAGTCTGGGGATCAAAGCCCTTACCCGAATCCTCGACGATAATTTCCAAAAACGTATCGTCTTGCCGCAGCGACACGGAAGCTTCATCAGCGCCCGAGTGCTTAATGATGTTATTCAAACCCTCTTGAACGATACGATAGACGGCGTTCTCGACCGTCGGCGTCAATCGCTTGAACCGGACATCGGTTCGCAGTTTGACGTTGATCCCCCAGGTTTGTTGTACGTCATTTGCAAGATGTTCAAGGGCGGCAACAATTCCCTGCTCGTCGAGAATAGGGGGGCGCAAACCATAGATTAACCGCCGGGCATTCTCGACCGCACCGCGAATCAAATGCAGCGCGCTAACAAACGCCTGGGCATCCTCTGGCCCTAAGCGTTCCCGATCGGGAATGGATTCGAGAAAGAGTTGGGCGCCATATAAATCTTGTACCAGCCCGTCGTGTATCTCGTACGCCATCAACCGGCGGTCGGCATCCTGCAAAATGACTAACCGCCGTTGAAACTCCCGTTCACGTTGTAAGCGTTCTTCGGCTTCGCGGCGCGCTGTGGTATCGCGCGAAATGAGAACAAATCGCGTTTCACCATCTGCCGTTTTGTACGCACGTCCAATACTCTCAAACCACCGCCATTCTCCCTCGGCAGTACGAATCTGGAATTCCGCCACCCCCGATCCTTCCCGCACCGCCCGGTTCAGGGCTTCTTCGGCCAGATGACGCTGATCCGGATGAACCTGATCTAGCGCGTTCTTGCCGACCATGGCGTCGATATCCCACCCCAGCACCTGCTGATGGTTAGGAGATAAGTATAGGTAGGTTCCGTGCTGATCTATTTCACAGATGAGGTCGAACGTATTTTCCGTGAGCCTACGGAACCGTTCGAGGCTTTCTTGCAATTGCCGCTGCACCGTTTCGTCGGATGTTTTGTGGGGGGCAGGGGATAACACAGAGGACGTCGCTCCTGAAACCGGTCAAACGAAACTTCGTTCACAGCAGGACGTCTTTCCCAAGTATAGCGGAAAGACGTTAAACAGTTGCGTTCTCCAGGTCCACGGGTTGTAAGTGGAGTTTATGGCAATTGGGGCATTGTCCAAAAGCCAAGCGTCGTTGGGTATGGCGCAACGGCATCCGTGCGACAAACGGGTTTCCACAATGGCGACAGGTCACTTTCCCATAACCGACCTGTTGCCGACAACAAGGGCACGCCTCCGCACGAATTCCGGATATTGTTGTCCTAAATTCACGTTCCGAAATCCGAATCGGAAAAGATTCATCGCAATCGGCGCAGCGGTAGTTGATTTGCATAAGTGCCTTCCTAATCGATGAAGGACGAAAAGAGACCTTCTACTCCTTTCATGACCAAACAGAGAAAATTGCGACAGCCAATCGACGATTTTTTGCAAATTTCGCCGTAAAGGGCTCAAACGCCGATTGGTGTGCCAATTTCCCGAGCGAGCAGCGTGTTGGGGGCGATGCTTGGGAGAGGAAATGTAGGGGAGGAAAGAAAGGCGAGAACTTCGTTCTATCCGATGTAAGGCCCCTCGCCCAGGGGAATTTCACCGATTATTTGTTCCCCAAATTTTCTTGAATCGCTGGTAGGTCTTGAAAAACCGCGAATTCCTTCTTCCATCACAGCGCGCCAAAAGCGCCAACCACCATTTTCTTTCAAGACGACCGACGCACGTGGAGAGCGTTTAGGGTTTCCATGATTGAAGTTGCTCAAGTCGCTTCAAAATTTCTTCGTGACGTTTCTCGAAAAGCGCGAATACCAAAAGAATCGCGACACCCAGCGTGAAGCCGAAGGCCCACCAAGGCCAAACGTGCTGAAAAGTTCGCGAGGCGTGCCACACCATCCCCAACAAAGAGAGCAGCAAGAACCCCACACCAAGGTAGAGAAACGCGCGAATTCGCAGGCCGATTCCAGCAAAAACTCCCCCTACGGACAAAACCATCAGCACCATAACTGGCCAAAGTGACTCTCCGATGCCAGCGATGAACATTTCGCTCGTCGAACTGAGATAAGTTACGAGCATCGTTGCATATCGAATTGCCGTCTGCTGGGACTCGGTTAGTTGATCACGGGTCACATGTGACGCCGCAAGGACCGAAACCGCCGGGGGAATAAGCCAGAACTGAGGATGTTCGAACATCGTAACGCCGCGGTCGTGCATGAAGGCCCACAATGCCGCGTTCCCCGCAAGCCCGGCAGTAATCCCAAATACGAACGACTTTCGATAAATCGCTAGCACCACATACAGTAGCCCGATCCAGAACAACACGCCCGCGAAATGGGAAAGAGACGCTTGTGTCCAAAAGGCCAGGGCTGGCAACAAGGGCAAGCATACTCCGGTTCGTCCGAGGGGTTCGGCGAGAACCCGAACGCCCCCCTGGCGAAACATCTCGCCGACACCAACGCCTACGTAAGCAATCGCAATGACGATGTAACTCCAATACGGCTTAAGAACTCCGGAAAAAAGTTGCGGCGCCGTCATATAGAGGTGCCCAAATACTAAGGCCACAACGGCTTCAGCAGTGTAGACGTAGCCCATCCGCTGCTTTTCGGTCAGCGCCAGTGGATCGCGATGGGGTAACAAGGCGAAGGTTAGCAGTGCCCCGGCAAAACCCAAGAGCGCCACGGTTACTGCCACAATCTGAGGTCCCAGTACACCAGGGACGCCACGTGTTGGTTCAAACAATTGCCATTCCAGCAAGAGCACCAATAACAACGATACTATCGACGCAACTCCCGTTACGATCGTCATCCGTCGAACCGCTTCACGCCACGGGTTGGCGCGACCGATAGCACGCGGACGAACGCACCCCCGTACGTGGCCGCCAGCGTCGCAAGAATAAGAAGGAGCCGAATACAACGTATTAGCCAAAGCTGGGCCGAACGATCCGGGGCAATGTCGGCCCATGCCAACAATACGGCGGCGATAGTGGCAAGAACCAGCGCCCAAATTTGCATTGATTGACGTCGATGCAACTGAGCTAGTGTGCCAACGCCCACGGCCAAAACGAAGGGAACCAACGCTGCTCCATACCGCATCCCGCGGTCTGCGTATCCCAGCACCATCACAATCGCGATCATTGTCCAAGGAATCGCCTGCAAGGCATTTACAATCGGAAGCCACTTGGCTACCTGTTTCAGCCCCTCAACTGGTTCGGGAATACCGATCCGAGCGGCCGCCTTGGCAATGCCGATCCCATTGCGCCATAACAGGCCAGTCAGCATTACATATGTCGCCGCGAACAGAACAATCGCTAACACTAACTCATTGCGTTCCAGCCTCAACCAATCCAACCCGATGCCCACGCATGCCGCTCCCCAGCCGTAGAGGCAAGGTAACGTGTAGCCGCCCGATCTACTCCAAAGGGAGCAAATAAGCAACGTTCCAAGCGCACAAGCAGTCACCACTCCCGTGACATTGCCAATTGCAAGCCCAGGGAGCCAACCAGCAGCACGTCCCCATGGAGAAAGCACAAGTACCAGGCAGGTCAAGATCGTGAATAGCACGGTTGCAGCGACGGAGGCTGCAACATGAACAGCCGGCCCAACATTCGTGACGACCTTGTTATTCTTTTGTTGTCGGTACAGCTGGTAGGTCAGACTTACCCCACCCGCAACAGCGATCGCCAAGATGTTCGCGTTCAGAAAATCCAGGATGGCCAAGCCCTCTTCGCGACGCCACAATCCTGTGTAAGGCCCGATGGCAATAAATGAAGCCGCCACCATCGTTAAGAGCGTTCCCGCGTAACTCGCCATACGGCGAGAGTGGGCAACCGACAAAGCCGCAATGCACCCGGCCGCCAAGAGAGTCGGCGGCGCCGACCACCAGGGACGCCACGGATCGGATACCGATGCCCCGGCCGACAACAGCGTGACGGCAGCGCCCCCCCAATTACCCACGCCACGGCCGCCGGCGCGTTGAAGAAGTTTCGCAGTTCTGGCAGACGCAGCGTTAGTGGCGCCAGCTCATGGGAGGATGAACTGTTTGAGTTGCGGCTACGATGACTTGTGACGACGACAATTGCTGTCGCGGCAATGGTAGTGGTCACTGACGTAAGCAATAATCCGTAGTAACTCGTCCATCGTTGGGGCGACGACCACGGCGCCACCGATGCACTTACAATCGCTCCACTAACCGCCAATCCAATAAGGGCGCGATTGACAAACCGCCGTGGCTGTGTTCGCCACGACCAAACCAATCCTGCCCCAAGCGTTAGCGCCAGCGCCAAGTAACTTGGCGCGCTCCCCAACCGTGTGATCGCGTCGGGAAGACGGCCCGGCGAAAGATAGATGAGCGTTGTCGCCCAGGCCCCCAAGCCGATTAGGGCGGCGAAGCCCAATCCTAACTGAACTTCCCAGAACTCGGATCGGGTTGAATTGCTTCCTCCAGAAGTCGCGATGCGCGATTGAAGCGCGAGCCAGACCCAAGAAAACGCTCCTAAAGCTACGGCATTCGCTTGAAGCAACGCTATCCAAGTTTCGGCGTTTGCCTCCGTCGGGGCCAAAACCAGCAAACATGCGAGGGTTGCGGCAATCTGAAGCCACACGGACGCCGCCATTAGGTGTGCGTTTACTTTCTCTCGAACTGCATAAGCAATGAGGACACCTACCAGGGCGAGCATCGGCCCTGCATAAAGCACAGCCGGCGGAAGCAACGCCAAGAGCGTTTCACCCATTGGTCCAGGCGGGGGATCGCCACGCAGGAACTTTATAGCCGCCAATAGCGTTAATCCCAGGACGGGAACTAAGGTCAAAAGGAACGTTGTTGCTCGAAGTGACTCGAGTGAGGTCCGTGAAACGGATCGGCGACTGAGCCAACCGCAACGATCCGCAAGAGCCGCAAGGCGGCCCCGCGCACAGACCGACGCTGCAACGATGCCGCCATAAGCCGCGAAGGACCACCGCAGCGCCGACGCGGTAGCCCGCTGAGCGTCGGCGGGAATCGCAATCATGATAGCCGCAGCCGCCAGTGAAACGCACAATCCAAGTAGGCGGCGATACGTTATTTTCTCAAGCAACGACACCGCCACGGCTAACAGCAACAGGAACAGGGCTGCCCAGCCAACCGAATCGTGCACGAACGCCACGTTCGCGCCATTCAAGACGCTCGATGTCGGCTCCCACCCCAGTTCTGCTCTTATACCGGGAACGGCTGCGATCGCCGTCATCGCGAAGATCCCTACAACTGCTAACCCCAACCCGACCTGGTCGGAAGTCGCCCACGGCGGATCGAGTAACGTACTCCACGTGGGATATCGTTTTGCGAATCGTCGCAGCCCAACCCACGCCATGCTCCACGTCGCCAGCCCGACGAACTGGTACTGGAAGTGACGAGGATGGCTCCAATCCCCGTTCCACCACTCTTGGCGTTGCGCCAATGCGGTCACGCAGAACACAAGGGTCAAGCTAGCGGCCCAACCAAAAATCGTCATCATCCACGACCGCCTATGCACGCAGGCGACCGCCAACCAAACCCCCGCGATTGCCAGCCAGCGCCACGCCGTTGAAAAGGCGCCATCCTCGACTCGAAACAGCGTGAATAACGCGGCGAAGGCCGAAGTTATGACACTAGCCAACGTGAAGACCGCGACAATTTCCGCCATATTTCCGGCCCCCCGATTGCGAAGGGAAGCCATCATGGCAGCAGGCGAGAAAATGCCCCGCAGTTGTTCCCAAGAACGCGACTCCACCCTAGTTCCACGGACGCGCAGCCAAAGGAACAAGCCAGCCGCCATTCCGGAACACATCAGACTGTGAATTAATGCAGCCGTAACAATAGGCCGCTGCGGAAGCAGCGCGACTTGCTCTAATAGGTCGTGGAAAGCAACGTTCGCTGATAGCAAATGAAGCGTTGCGGCCAGCAAGACCAAAGCGCCTGCTCCTGCCGCGGCCGGAACCCCGCGAACGACAGCGAGCAGGAGAAGCAAGAGGGAGTATCCGGCGATGATGATTGTGGTCCACTCCGCATCTGGCCCACGACTGAATCCCACTCCCAGCGCCAAGAACAGGCTCAAAATCGCTGCAATACTCGCAGAAGCAAGATACGGCAACGCGGCTTGACTATGTTCCCTTTTCAGCCATGCCCACCCAGCAGCAGCGAGGATCGCTGCATATCCGGCCGAGGCAGCGCTTGTTCGGCCCATCCATAACAGCGACAGCCAGTGGCCCCCTAAGTCGAAATCAAGAGAACCATGAAGGACCACCTGAAAACCGATCAAGTACGCAATTGCGAGGCAAGCTAGCGCGGGGACATGCAGCACAAGCTGTCGGAAGTTCACTGCCAGGGCCGTCAAGGTGGCGAAACTGAGCACCCCCACCAGGATCAGCAGCAATGGTTCGGGCCAAGCGAAGAGCAGACCCGCTACCATCATCAGCCCGCCCAGTAAGGCAAGCGTCAGGGCGGCGGTACGCCAGCTTGCATAACGACCAGATACAGGTCGCCCCGCCGCACTTAACCCCAATGTCACGAGCGCCGCCGCGGCAATGCTTATCGTCGGTGAAAGCCTCCCGAGCGCAACTGCGGGGCTTTCGACCCGATAAAGCAGCACCCCTGCGGCTGCAACAAGAGAAAATGTGGCCACGCCAGCAACAAGGAACGCCCCCTCAACGCGCCGCGGCGTGAGTCGTTTCCAGGCAGCGGCCCGTCGCGCCTCAGCCGCTACGGCGAGAAACTAACTACCTGCCGGCAAGAGAACCAGTGCATTTATTGCTATAAGGCCTGAAGCAGAAGGTGCGAGCCGACTGAGATAGATTTGACTAAAAGCAGCTCCCATCACGGCTGCTGTCAAACGCCACGTTGCATGAGGCACGAGTGTACGACTAGCCGATGCGACGATTGCCCCAGAAACCGCCAGTCCAACCGTTGCCGCCGCCAGAAAGATAGGATCTGTCACGGCACGCTTCTCTGCCGAGGTCGTCGCCGCGAGAAAATTCAACGGTACGAGAAGTAGCGCGATGATCAGAATGGCGCGGCTGATCGACTGTAAATTCCATTGCCGCAACGTATACATTCCGGCGCCATAGATGGCCGCGATAGCGCAAAGAAACAGGAATGCCGGCACATAAGGATCGGCTCGCCGCAACGTCTCCTGCAAACTCACGACACAACCGATTGCACTGCCGACAATCAATAAGCCGGCAACAATCTCTCCCCAGCGGATATTCTTCGCCTCCATGAACGACTGCAACATGTCAGTCGCACGACGTCGGGCACGGTGAGAGAATGTAGAGGTCGGGGTAGGTTCTGCATCGGGTGGATATTCGCGATCCAATGGATGCATCTCGTCTCGTGTGTGAGGAGTGCTCGTTGATGCGACACCGGAGGAGGGCGCAAGCGGCGAACCAAGAGGCGCGTCGTCGGAAATTTCGGCAAGGTAAATGACTTCCGGTTCTTCGGGTGAATTTAGCTGGCACGACGCAGGAAGCGCAGTAGATGAAGCCAACATCGAATCGGCGACGACTTCAGAACCTGCTGTCGTCCCTGCCACTCCGTCTAGAATTGCCTGCTGATGCTCCAAGACTTGCTGGAGGAAGGCGGACTGATCGGCGTCGATCAGTCCTTCCGCGGACCAGCGGCGCAAAACGTTCGCCACGATCGCTAATTCCGCTTTCGACCGCGCATGAGGGGCCAACTCCGGATGAAATCCGCAATGCACGCAGCGTCCACGAATAATCCCTCGTGAGGCGCCACAGGTCGAGCAGGGAAGACCGACGACTACGTCGTCGGTTTCTCCCGTTAACCAACGCGCAATCGCCGCCATCAGCTTCCATAACCCGTGTCCTACGACCGCCATGAAGACCAGGGCGCAGATCAAGCATGCCAAACCAAGCAGGAATTCTTGCAAGGGGTATCTCCCGGAGTAGGGACAATCCAAATGTTGCTCAATGGCATCACCCGTGAGGCGGGGCGATCGAAAATTGGCAATTCCGCTTAACAAATAGGGCGCCAAACCTCATCCAATTTTCTTTAGCCCTTGCAACAAAGCAACTTGCGGCGATTCTCGTCATCGTGCGCGCCACGCGCAACGTTGCGCCCACCAGCGCTGCATGCCAGCGTTCCGTACATGGAATGTACACCACCGCATTTTTTGACAAGTGCCTCTTTACAGCCTACGTTTCTCATTGGGTGAGGCCTTGCCGGCAGCTGCCGACGATTCGCCACGTCGCAGCTTCTTGCCAGTTGTGATCGAGTCTTTTCTTTCTTCCTCTTTCAGGAGTTGTCTCATGGTTTCACGCTGCGCGCTGACGCCGTGGTTGGCTCGCCAATCCTCGGGGATAGTGGGTGCGATCGTCGCTTGCCTATTGGCCCTTCCTTCCGTCACCCAGGCGGAGGAAACGTATCGCATTGTTCGGGTCGAAGAAGACTGGGAACTCGTCGTAGCCAATGCTGACCCTGACTTGGCGGCGCCCCAGGTGACGTGCGCAATTTCACCAACTGGTGACATTCATGGTCTTTACGCCGCAATCGAACTTAATTACCGCAGCCAACCCTCGTTCGCCGCGGGCGGATTACAACTTCAGGTTTGGAGCGGCGAACAATTATTAGCTGCGAAGAGTTTCACGAACAATTCCCCGTTGGCCACACCTGGAGAACGCATCCGTTGGACACAAGCTGTCTCGGTGAACGACGGGAATGTCACCTTCGAGATCACGAATGGTTCATCCGCCACGTGGGGTGAGTTTGGCTCCGACGGCTATCTCAAAGTCACCGTGGAATCCGAGATCTCGAACCTCAATCGTTATCATCCCAAGTTCTCGGTCGAACAGAGCGGGGTGGGATACGCCGGCAATCGTGTGGAATCGCTCACGCTGAAAGAAGTGCGACTCATAATGTCGTCCGGTACAGTCCTTCGCGATACGACCCCACGGGTTGTGCACCAACACTAAGGGAGTTGGTCGCAGCGTCCGACTTAAATCGCCGACGATGAAGCCCACACCGTGAATTTCGGAGACCCACCATGTCAATTCGCCGCCAAGAGCCGCGCACCGGGAATGTACTGGTCCTCACCGCCTTCATGATGATTGGAATGATGGCGATGCTCGCCTTCGCCATCGACTTGGGTTACCTCTACGTCGCTAAGACGGAGTTGCAACGATCGGCCGACGCAGCAGCGATGGCCGCTGGTTGGGAGCTCCTGGACGATGACGTCGTGTTTGGCAACGAATTGCCTTCGCAAACCCACGAACAGGCCCGCGCCGTCGCAGCCCAATACGCTTCCTACAACCGGATTCTCCGGCAATCTCCCAGTTTGCACGATAGCGACGTGACCGTGGGTTACCTCAGCAATCCATGGGATTCGACAGCGACGATCAACCCGCACGGGTCGGGTTATAACGCTGTCCGTGTACGTATCCAGCGAACGCCCGGGCAGAACGGCGCTGTGCCCATGCTCTTTGGACGAGTACTCGGCGTGGATGAGACGCCACTGCAAGCCGAAGCAACGGCCGTCATGATGTCGAATTTTGGAGGTTTCCGGGTTTCGGAGGGTGGCCCGAACTTGAATCTGTTGCCATTTGCCTTAGATCTCCAAACCTGGAATGACCTTTTGGCGGGCATCGGCAACGATGACTGGACCTGGGACGCTCAAAACAAAAAGATTTTGCCCGGCGGCGACGGCATCCTCGAGGTCAATCTTTACCCGCAGGGGACAGGATCGCCCGGTAACCGCGGAACCGTTGACATTGGTCTAAGCAACAACAGTACGCGTGATATCGCCCGACAAATTGTTCACGGCATAAGCCACAGCGATTTGGCGCATCATGGCGGAAAGTTGGAATTGGATGAGAACGGCGAATTGGAGCTTAACGGCGATACGGGAATCAGCGCCGGCGTAAAAGATGAATTGGCCTCGATCATGGGCCAACCCCGGATTATTCCCATCTTTAGCAAAGTGGTCGGTCCCGGAAACAACGCCCAATACACGATCGTACAATTTGTTGGAGTCCGAATCATGGAAGTGCGCTTAACGGGCAGCATGAGCGGGAAAAAGGTTATCGTTCAACCCGCCAAAGTGGTTGCCCGTGGCGGCATCCCGCGTACTGACGAGCAATCGAGTTATTTCGTGTACTCCCCGGTTTGGTTGGTGCGCTGACGGACATTCGTCCTTTCCGCCAGCCAGATGTCGCCCCGACTCTTCGTTTCGCGAGGGGTCGGGGCATTATTTTTCCTATCGGTCGACCTATCGCAATTCGGCTCGGTGTTCTTATGTGCTTGTCGCTAACTTTCGGGCGAGTGGAAACGTATAGCCTTTACGTCGCAACGACGGCGCTATGGCCTCTCGCCCGATGTTGTTGCATCGCCGTAGAGATTGTGGGGAACGCTTGAGAACAACCCATCGTCGAAAAGCAATAGCACTTTTGGTGTTGCATTGCCAAATGATTGATGACGTTTTGCAACAGAGATGGTGATTTTCAGCGACGTAAGCTCGCAGCCTTCGGCTATTACTCGTCATAGTAATCCGTTGGCGGAAAACAACTTAGAAAAATCTCGACAGTGATGTCTGAAACGCTGGCGCAGGAGGTGCTTTCTACCAAACACACCGCTAAGCCGCATGAATCGTCCGCAGTTGAACTTGCTCGCTTTGGGAGTTGCACCTTTGGCCAAATCGACTCGCAAAAAAGTCGTGCGAAACGCCTCGAAGTCGAAATCGCGATTCAACGGATCGCTCCGCCCCGAGAAGAACGATGCTTCATTCAACGACGATGTAATTGATGATTTCGATCTCCTTGATGACTCCGAAGTGATTGACGAACCACTGGATGATGACGCCTCGTTGGATGACATCGACGAAGAATCCGAGGTACACGCATCGGGGGTCGATCCCATTGACGATCCCGTGCGTATGTATCTGATGCAAATGGGACAGATCCCGTTGTTGACTCGCGAACAGGAAGTTCAGATCGCTCGCGAAATTGAACGCGCTCGGCGACGCTATCGTCACTACATGCTGGCGACGGACTATGTGCTACAGGGCGCTGTAACCGCACTGGAAAAGGTGCGCGACGGCCAGTTGCGCCTGGACCGTACCGTCGAGGTGTCGGTAACCAATACGGCGGAAAAGCGTCGGATCGTGCAGCGGCTCGGTCCGAATCTAAAAACGCTTCGGCGGATGCTCGTGCAAAACCACGCTGATTTCCGCAAAGCCGTAAGTAAGAAAACTGCCCCCGCCGAAAAGAAGGCGGCTTGGCGACGGCTGACGCGACGCCGCAGCAAAGCGGTCCGCCTGGTTGAGGAATTGAATCTGCGCACGAACCGACTTCAACCGCTGTTCGAAAAACTCTTTGAGATTCACGAACGGATGCAGACGATTCGTGAACAGATTCGTCAGATCCAAAACGGCCATACGCCGCTGGGGGTAACCCTCGAAGAGTTAACCGCGGAACTGCGATACCTGATGCGAATCACGCTCGAAAGTCCTGCAACTTTGGCGCGTCGCATCGGCCGCACACAGCATTATCAAAGCCAGTACGACGCCGCCAAACGCAAGCTATCGGCAGGCAATTTACGGCTGGTCGTGTCGATCGCCAAGAAGTATCGCAATCGAGGCCTCAGCTTCCTGGACCTAATTCAAGAAGGCAATACAGGTCTGATGCGAGCGGTCGACAAATTCGAATACGCCCGTGGGTACAAATTCTCCACATATGCTACGTGGTGGATTCGCCAAGCGATTACTCGGGCCATTGCGGACCAAAGCCGCACGATACGTGTCCCGGTACATATGATCGACACGATGAGCAAGATTCGCTCGGTGTCGCGCGATCTGGTGCAGGAGCTGGGCCGTGAACCAACGGCGGAGGAAACGGCCGACCGCGCTGGGCTCTCGTTGGACGACACCAAGTGCATCATGAAGATGTCGCGGCAGCCACTTTCGCTTGATCAACCGGTGGGTGACCAGGAAGATAGCTATTTTGGCGAGTTCTTGGAGGACCACCGCGACGACGACCCGTTGTACGAAACCCACCAACAATCGCTCAAACGGCGGATTGAAGAAGCGATGGAAACGCTCAACTACCGCGAACGGGAGATCCTTCGGCTACGTTACGGGCTAGCAGACGGTTACACGTACACGCTTGAGGAAGTGGGGAAAATCTTCTCCGTTACTCGCGAACGTGTGCGTCAAATTGAATCGAAGGCCGTTCGCAAACTCCAGCAGCCATACCGCAGCCGTGCACTGATGAGCTTCGTGGAAGGCCTGGAGTTGCCTGCCATCGAACAGAGCGAGAGTATCTAACGGAGGCGAGCCTAGGGAAATTGGGCTGGAATAACCGTGGACGCCCTCGGCGTTGTCGCCGAGGCGCACGTTGTTGGTTCAACACTTGCGGTGAAATTACCAGAGGCGGCTAGTGACCACGTGGCCGCGGCAGCGTGACAGCATTGAGTACAGCAGCCGTGGCCTGCGACTTGTTCAAAACGTAAAAGTGCACCCCTGGAACTTCCTGATCAACCAGGGCCTGCACTTGCTGCGAGGCGAATTCGACCCCGACCTGAAATTGCCAGTCATCGTCATCTCGCTCGCTGAGTCGGCGAACCAATGTTTCTGGCAGCTTGGCGCCGCAAAGCGATGTAATCCGCTGAATTTGCGCCAGGTTTGTCACCGGCAGTACACCGGGCACAATCGGCGCTTCGATGCCGATTTCAGCGCACCGATCCCGGAAACGGAAAAACGCCGCATTGTCGTAAAAGAGTTGTGTAATGACGACGTCGGCGCCAGCATCCACCTTACGTTTGAGGTTCTCCAGATCGAACGCCTCATCTCGGGCTTCAACGTGCTTTTCAGGATAGCCTGCGACGGCAATGCCAAAGTGCGGAAACTCGCGGTGAATCAGCTCCACCAATTCCTTCGCGAATCGCAATCCGCCTTCGACAGGCTTAAACGCTTTGTCGCCCCGCGGGGGATCGCCGCGGAGGGCCACAATTGCATCGACGCCGCGTTCGCCTGCCTCGCGCAAGTATTCCCGCAATTGCTCTACTGTCGAGCCCACACAGGTCAGGTGCGACGCCACGGGCACACGAAAGCGACTTTTCACTTGAGAGACAATATCGAGCGTCTTCTCGCGGGTTGATCCGCCTGCCCCGTAAGTGCAAGTGATATAACTTGGGGCGAAATCCATCAGACGATTGACATGCTCGAACAACGATGTCTCGCCCGCGGGAGTCTTTGGGGGAAACAGTTCGAAGGAAAGGCCGAACTTTCCCGGTCCATACGATTGGGCTAGAACGTTATCGCTTTGCAAAGACATAGTGTCAAAAGGGACGTGAGGACCGCGAGCGGATGTGCGGCGTGCAGAGCGCAGGCGAGCCTCGATTGCCCCAGTCGTTTGCAGAGCGTCGCGGTTGGGATTCATCACAATTTCTGAGTTTTCATGTTGCGAAATCGCAATCGAGCGTCGTAGCGCCACGGTTGGTTGTTACTTTACAACGACATGGGCTCGGCGGCCAGTTGACGTTCGTGGCGCGTCAGTTCGTACATATCGAGAATGAGTTGCACGTCGCATCCTCGCTGCTCCACCTTTCGCCGGGCGAACATCCGCCGTTGTGTAGCGACCATAACTTCGGGCGGAAGCTCCGTCACCTGCCCAAATAGCCGCGCGTAGTTCACATAGCTAGGAACGTTCGTCGTAACGAAGCCATAAATCATGCTGCACGCGCCAATTACCTTGCCGGTAAAAATGCCGGTATTAATTGCGGTTTTGGCGTAATCGCCCATGATACAACCCAGGAATTGCATGCCGGTGCTAACCTTTTCTCCCTGATACACCATGTTCACTTCGCCATAGGTGTTTTTCAGGTCGCTGTTGCACGAGCCGGCGCCTAAATTGATCCAGCTTCCGAGGTAACTGTGCCCCAAGAAGCCGTAATGCTGCTTATTGGTGTACGGCTCGACCACCGACGCCTCAATTTCTCCGCCGATTTTCGTGGTGTGCCCAAGCGAAACGGCATCCTTTACCGATGCATGTTCGTTGATTCGCGCCCTAGGACCGATGTAAACCGGTCCCGCAAGGTAGGAATGGGGCCCCACGGTGGCGCCTTCGTCCAAGAGAATGGGGCCATGGTCGGAACTGCACACCACGTACTGTCCGAGTTGCGCTCCTGCTGCGGCAAACACGCCATCAGCAATCTCTCGGAAATTCCCCGCCGCCAACCGGTGCTCCAGGTTCTCGCGGAACACCAGCATATTGTAACGGACTACGTCGTGCGGATACGTAAACATCGGCAGCGAGGCCTCCAGCTCAGGCAAGCCCGTAACGGCCTCCGATGCCAGAAACGCTCGCATACCTTCAATCGCCAGATTGTGCGGGGGCGCAGCGCCCGGCGGAAGTAACGCGGCCGCCACGGTCCCGTCTTCATGAACGACGCACGGTCGAGTGTCGACCGTCATTTGGCGAAGGACACGCCAGGCCGCAACGGAGGGGACGACGCGAGCGTTGACCAAGAGCGTTGGTTCGTTCTGTCCGTCGCTTGTCCCGTTCAGTTGTGGATAGTCGATGCGCTGAATTTCGCGCAGATGCGGTCGTGTAACCGCCCTCGCGGAATCGCCCAAGAGAGGCAACCAATCGACGAGCCGATAGGTCGCGCATGTAATCGCATACGCGGGTCGTCCTAGGGTGATTGGATAAAGTCGCGTCACCCCATCGTCTTCAAATACCACAACTTGCATTTGGGAACCCCGCGGGTCTCGGCGAAGGTAGAGGCACTCGCGGGGGGTTGTAATTCGAGAAGTCCCAAGCCGTCAATGCCGATTGTGCGATTGCGGCAGGTGGGCCATTGCCGTTAATCGTGCCCTCAATCAAGAAGCGATGGAGTGAGGCGACGCATCCCACATCCAAAGACGGAAATTGCCGCAGAGTTGGGCAAGTCTTCGCCCCTCGCTAGTACGCTTTGCAGCCAGTTGACGTATCGGTAAGGCAGAGGTATCCTTGTCTCTTAACACTCACTTTCTTTGTCTTACAACATGTACCGCTTCGCTCGCCTCGCTTTCATTGCAATTAACCCCTCCATTCGGGTGATTATTAGCTGTGCGCAGGCCCAGGGCGAAACGGTGTAGAAACAAAAAAGCCGAAATAAACCAGCCCTGAGGCCCTTAAGGCTTCAGGGTTTTTTTGTTGAATCAGGGCTACGTTTCGCACGTCGACATCAGTACCCCGGCGACACCCCTGCTTCGTTCGCAGACACCGAATGCGTTAATCAATTCCCGATTCCTCAATTTCTTCTTGACGCTTGCTGGCAACCGCCAAGCGTACAGATCTTCACTGAAACCGTCTCATGCGACCCATCCAAATCTACGACACCACCCTCCGCGACGGCGCCCAAGGCGAGGGCGTCAACTTTTCGCTTCAGGACAAGCTCGCAATTACGCAGCGGTTGGCTGAGATGGGATTCGATTACATTGAAGGCGGATATCCGCTTTCCAACGACAAGGACGCAGAATTTTTCCGCCGCGTGCGAGACCTGGACCTCGGCGCGTCCAAGATATGTGCATTCGGGATGACACGCCGGAAAGGCCTTCGCGCCGAGGACGATCCCGGGATGCGCGCGTTGCTGGAGTCGGGCGCCCCCGTTTGCACGATCGTCGGTAAAACGTGGGATTTTCATGTGACCGATGTGCTACGCGTGTCGCTGGAGGAGAACTTGGCGATGATCCGCGACACTCTGGAGTATCTCGGGTCGCAAGGTCGCGAGTTGATTTATGACGCGGAGCACTTCTTTGACGGCTGGAAAGCGAACCCCGACTACGCTGCGCGTACGATCCAAGCTGCGGCGGCAGCCGGCGCCAAGTTGGTCGTTTTGTGCGACACCAATGGCGGAAGTATGCCCGAAGAAATTGCCCACTACACGCGCGAGGCACAAGCGGCCCTTAGCAAGTATGGAGTTCCCGTCGGCATTCACTGCCATAACGATTGTGAACTGGCGGTCGCCAACTCGCTGGCGGCGGTCGACGCCGGAGCTGTGCAAGTCCAGGGAACGATTAACGGCGTGGGAGAACGCTGCGGAAACGCTGATTTGATTTCGGTTATCGCTAACCTGGCGCTCAAGAAGAAGGGAGCGTACCAGGTGCTCGGCGGCCAGAACCTTGATCATCTGACGGAACTCTCGCGATTCGTCTACGAGACGGCCAACTTGAATTTGCGAGTGAATCAGCCGTTTGTCGGCCAAAGCGCATTCGCTCACAAGGGCGGCATGCACGTTCACGCGGTTGCTCGGGCGACATCGACGTACGAACATATCGATCCCAAGTTGGTCGGCAACGAACGTCGCATTTTGGTGAGTGAGCTTTCGGGGCGTTCGAACATCATCGCGCTCACGACCAAGCACAAGATCGAGCAAAGCCGCGAATTGATGGATGAAATCCTGCAACAGGTGGTTAAGCTCGAAAACGAAGGTTATCAGTTTGAGGCGGCGGAAGCTTCGTTTGACTTGTTGGTGCGTCGGTGCGCTGGCCAATTCAAACCGCACTTCGAACGCATCAAGTATCACGTCGAAGTACATGTCGATGAAAAGAACAATGAGCTGGTAACCGAGGGCACAGTCAAGATTCGGATCGGCGACCAAGTGCGGCACGAAGTGGCCGAGGGCGACGGCCCCGTTAATGCGCTTGACGCGGCCTTACGCAAAGCCCTGAACGGCGCTTACCCTGCCCTGCGCGACATGCGGCTGGTGGACTACAAGGTCCGCGTCGTGAACAGCGAGGGCGGCACGGCGGCCCGTATCCGCGTCATCATTGAAAGCGCTGACGAGCACGATGTTTGGGGCACCATCGGCGTCAGCGAAAACATCATCGAAGCGAGCTGGCGTGCGCTGGTCGACGCAATCGAATACAAACTATGTAAGGATGAATGGCAGGCGGAACGCCAACAATCGACAACGAATGCGGAGTTGTCGGCAGCCGCCGCCACGCAGTAGAATCTCAGCGTCTTTCTCCAAGAGAAGTTTGGGCCACGGAATGAGCACTTGGGAGCCCAGTTGGCGCGGGCCCGGTTGGTGTATGCGCGAACCTATGGGCTGAGGCAAGGCTCCCACAAACGTCGTCCGTGGCTCAATATGTTTCTGATTGTCGTATTCGTTTGACTGAGTTTGGCCACGAGAACCCTTACGGACATTCCATGTTTTCGCCCGACGAGTTTCCCAACCGATTCGATCACGCAGAGGCCCAGCAGCGTATCTACCGTGGATGGGAAGAAGGAGGCTACTTCCATAGTGAGCCAGACCCAAGTCGGGACGCGTTTACGATCGTCATTCCGCCGCCCAATGTCACCGGTGCGTTGCACTTGGGCCACGCCCTGAACAATACGTTGCAGGATATCCTCATTCGCATGAAGCGCATGCAGGGCGCGAACGCACTTTGGATCCCCGGCGCAGACCATGCCGGCATTGCCACTCAAGCGGTCGTCGAACGGCGTTTGAAGGAAGAGGAAGGCAAGACTCGGCACGACTTAGGGCGCGAAAAGCTCGTCGAGCGGATCTGGAACTGGAAAGATCAGTATGAAAACCGCATTCGCGAGCAGCTGAAACGAATGGGCTGCAGCTGTGACTGGGAACGATGGCGGTTCACGCTTGATCCCATCTGCGCCCGCGCTGTTCGTCATACGTTCTTTGACCTATTCTCCAAGAAGCTTATCTACCGCGGCAAGCGGTTGGTGAACTGGGACACGTACCTTCAAACCGCCGTCAGCGATGACGAGGTTTTCCACGAGGAAGTCAACGGCCATTTTTGGCATTTCCGCTATCCGGTAATTGATCCCCAACCCGGCGAGCCGGAGTTCGTGACGATCGCCACCACCCGTCCCGAAACCATGCTGGGCGACACGGCGGTCGCGGTGCATCCCGATCCTGCCGCCGCACTTGATCGTGCTGAGCGCGAACTGCAAGAGAAGCTCGCCAAGGCGCCGGCCAAAGAAAAACCTGACCTGGAACGCGAGTTGGAGAATATCCAAGAGCGGCGGAGAACCATGTTGCCGCATCTGGAGAAGCTCCGCAACATGGCTCGTGACGGCCGCCACCTCAGGCTGCCGCTGTTGGATCGTCCAATTCCGCTTATAGCCGATGAATGGGCCAAGCCAGAAATGGGCAGTGGGTGCGTGAAGATTACACCCGCCCACGACCCCAACGACTACGAAGTGGGCCGCCGGCAAAAGCTGCCGCGAGTGAACATTCTTAATCCCGACGGCACTCTGAACGAAAATGCCGGACCGTATCGCGGCCTGACAATCCCCGAGGCGCGCAAGCGCGTGGTCGCCGATATGGATGAGCGAGGTCTGCTGGTGGAAGTCGAAGACCGGAAGATCGACTTGGCGCATTCCGACCGTAGCAAGACGCCCATTGAGCCGTTCCTTGCCGACCAATGGTTCGTCAAAATGGACGAACTCGCCCAGTCAGCCATAGACGCCGTGGTTGATGGCCGCGTCCAGTTCTTCCCGCCGCGTTACGCAAAGGCTTACCTCGACTGGCTCGGAGAAAAACGCGACTGGTGCATTAGCCGAAATCTCTGGTGGGGACACCGCATTCCGATCTGGTCGCAGTCGTGCTTTGACGAAGCTACTCTGGCGCGCTTGACGGCCGAGTTGGAGAATGATCCTTACGTCGCAGAGGGAAAGGTCGCATACCACATCGAGCACGCCAAAGATCGGGAAGAGCCAGACGCTGTTGGCTCGCTGGCGACCATTCAGATTTGCATTCAGGAAGAAAACGCCGAACTTGAGCGTCATTACGAAAGCCGCGGTTATCGGCAGGAAGAGGACGTGCTGGACACCTGGTTCAGTTCGGCTCTGTGGCCGCATTCGACCCTCGGTTGGCCAGACAAAACGCCCGAATTAGAGTACTACTATCCCACCAGCACGCTGATCACCAGCCGGGACATCATCACGCTTTGGGTCGCGCGGATGGTGCTCACCGGGTTGAACAATGTGGGCGACGTGCCGTTTCGCGAAGTCTTCATTCATCCGAAGATTCTCGATCGCTACGGCGAAACCATGTCGAAGTCCAAAGGGAACGGTGTCGACCCGCTCGACGTGATCGAGAAGTTCGGCCCCGACGCCCTGCGTTTCGGCTTAGCCTACCTGACGACCGAAACGCAAGACGTGCGAATGACGGTCCAGTTTGAGTGCCCCCATTGCCAGGTCCTCATCGACCAGACCCGCGAGAATCGCGAAAAGCCGCGCATTGTTTGCCCCAAGTGCAGCCAGCCGTTCTCCACGCAATGGGCGTCCAGCGAGGAAGACAAGTCGCTGCCACGCGGGGCCGTGGTCA